>NZ_JBFOCK010000031.1:0-175602 GCF_040907765.1 Aeromonas sp. s9 | reverse complement strand
GCCGTCGCTACACAACACCGCATCTGACGAGACAAGGGGTGTCAAAACAGCTATCACCGTCTCGGCATTCATTTTCTCCAACTGAAAATCCGCATGGTGACCAGCCCGGTCCTGAACCACCATCACCGGGATGTAATCCGGCCCTGTGCCTCGGGTACGGCCTTTGCCCCCACGGTGGCGGGCCGGGCGGGGCAAACCACGTTGCCCTTTAAACGACTCCAAGAAGAAGGTCTCATCAACCTCGACGATACCCCCTTCCCGTGCCGCCTGGTGACTCGCCATGGCTTTCAGGAAGCGGTGACGCCACAAGAAGGCGGTGTTTTTACAGACTCCGCAGCGGACGGCAGCCTGTCGGACGGTCAGACCGTCGATGAGGGCCTGGGCGTAGTCTTCCCAGCATTGTGCCTTGCGAAGTCGAGCCAGAGGCGTCTTGGTGAGAACGGAACTGGTGCGCAGACACTGCTTGCAGCGATAACGACGCAGCCCTCGACTCCAACCCCAGGGAGCCAACTGCGTAGCCTCGGCCTGACAGTGAGGGCAACATCGACAAGCGGGGAGTTGAGCGGCCAGCGAGGTGATTGGGTGAGGGGTAGTGAGTTCATGTTGCGCGAGGCGACGCTGGCGCATGGTGAGCTGTGGAAAGAGAGACAGTAGATGTTGAAAGGCTTGGGTATCCATGATGGAGGCCCTCAGGGTGATGACCTACTTCAAGGTTAGCCTTTCAACATGTAATTGGGACAGCGCCATAAAAAACGGCGCCTTCGGGCGCCGTTTTTTTATGCTGGGCTGTGATGCCGGCCGCTTCGGGCCATCAGTCCAGGGCATCAGTTGGACTGGGTCTGCTTCTGTTTTTGCAGTTGGTCGAGGGTCTGCTGCTCCTGCGGGCTGAGGCCAAGCTGCTCGCAGGCCTGTTCAAAGCTGATGCCAAGATGGCACATCATGATGTCGATAGCGGGCAGGTAGTTGGTCATAGCGTCTTCCATGGTGATCCTCCAGAGCTGTCTCTTATGCCCGAGGGCGGGGATGGGGGCAATTAGACTTTAGGTGTAGGGTGCCATCTGCTTCAGCCTCTGCCACTGACCGGGGGAATTTGCTACTCTTGCGGGCACTAAAGAGGTTGCCGCCCCAGGGCGAGCAGCCGGTGAGGAGCAGGGCATGTTATTGAGTTTCTTGATCATCGCATCGGGCTGGTGGCACATCCGCGCGGCTTACGGCTCAGACTCCCGTCAGTTCTACATCAGCAAGCCCCTGACCATGCTGTTCATCATCGCCCTGGCGTTTGGCTACCAAGGTGACGATCACAACGGCTCCCACGCCTGGATCCTGCTCGGTCTCTGCCTGTCGCTGGCGGGGGACGTGCTGCTGATGCTGCCACGGGATCGCTTCATCCAGGGGCTGGCGGCATTTTTTGTCGCTCACCTCTGCTACATCGTCGGTTTCGCCCAGGGGCCCCTGGTGCTCAAGCTGGTGGACGGCCTGCTGCTGTTGCTGGTGGCTGGTATGGTGTTCGGGCTCCTGTGGGGCCAGCTTGGCGAGATGAGGATCCCCGTCTTCTGCTACATGCTGGTGATCATCGCCATGGCCTGGGTGGCTGCCGGTGCCTGGCATGCCTCTCTCACTGCCGGCAGCGCCGCCGCCCTGGTGGGGGCGCTGATGTTCCTCTTCTCCGACAGCATGCTGGCACTGGACCGCTTCCGCCGCCCCTTCCCCCATGCCACGGCCTGGATCATGAGCAGCTACTTCGCGGCCCAATTCCTGATCGCCGCCTCCCTGGCGGGCTGACCGGCGGGCATCCATGAAAAACGGGCCTTCTGGCCCGTTTTGCTATGTGATCCCCACCTTTCACGCCTCGACCGGTTCTGCGTCAGGGGCCCTCGGGGCCGGCTGCTTGAGCAGCAGCATCAGGGCGCTGGCGACGAGCAGGAAGATACCCATCACGTAGAACACCTGGTTGTAGGCCATGATGGCCGCCTCGCGGCTGATGGTGTTCGACAGCATGGCCCGGGCCTGCAACTGGGCCTGCTCCGGCCCGGCTCCCTGGGCCATCATGGTCTGGGCCAGCTGCATCAGATAGGCCTGCCCCTCGATGCTGGTGGCGGCCAGGGTGCTGCCGATCTGGCTGACATGAGTCCGGGTGTCGTTGTCGATCAGGGTGGCGATGATGGCGATGCCGAAGGCGCCCCCCAGGTTGCGCAGCACGTTGAGCAGGGTCGAGGAGGAGGGGATCTCGTCCGGCGTCAGGCTGGCGGTCGCCACCAGGGAGAGGGGCACCATGATGAAGGGCTGTCCCAGGGCCCGCACGATGAGGGACTGGATCAGCTGGGGCCCGGCGTAGTCGGCATTCATGTTCACGTTCATGAAGCAGCTGATGGCGAAGACCAGAAAGCCGAAGCTCACCAGATAGCGCGGATCTATCTTGTGGGTCAGCTTGGGGACCAGGGGGAGCACCAGCAACTGGGGCAACCCCATCCACATCAGCACCTCACCGATTTCCAGGGCGTTGTAATTGTGGATCTGGGTCATGTAGAGGGGCAGCACATAGATGGAGCCCATCAACCCCATGCCGAGCACCAGGTAGGCGAAGCAGGCCAGGGCGAAGCGCGGGTTGTGCAGCAGCCGCAGGTTGACCAGGGGGTGGCGGCGCAGCAACTGGCTGATGACGAAGAACACCAGGGCCACCACCGAGATGACGGTGAGCCGCACGATGAAGCTCGAGCCGAACCAGTCCTCCCGGTTGCCCTCTTCCAGCACCACTTCCAACAGGCCGAGACCCACCGCCATGGTGAGGATACCGATGAGATCCACCCGCTTGATCACCTCCCAGTCCACCGGCTTCCTGTCCAGCCCGTGGGCCAGCATGGCCATCACCAGCAGGCCGGGCGGCACGTTCAGATAGAAGATGTAGTGCCAGGACATCTGCTCCGTCAGCCAGCCCCCCAGGGTCGGGCCGATGGCGGGGGCGAAGGTGGCGCACAGGCCGAACAGCGCCATGCCTGTGGCTCGCTTGTGCAGCGGCAGCAGGCTGACGATGAGGGAGAAGGCCATGGGGATCAGGGCCCCGCCGGTAAAGCCCTGCAGCGCCCGAAAGACGATCATGCTGGTGAGGTTCCAGCTGAACGAGCAGAGCACGGAGGCGACGATGAAGGCGCCCGTGGTCCACAGCAGGTAGCGCCGCACGCTCAGTCCCCGGCTCAGCCAGCCGCTCAGCGGAATGGCGATCATCTCCGCCACCAGATAGGAGGTGGAGATCCAGGAGCTCTCGCTCAGGGTGGCCGAGAGTGCCCCCTGAATGTCTTTCAGGGAGGCGTTGGTGATCTGGATGTCGAGGATGGCCATGAAGGCGCCGATGAGGCCCCCCATGACCGCGATCCAGTTGCGGCGTGGTATGGCGTCCATCAGTGGGCGGCCACCACGGGATCAGGGGTGCGGGTGTCGACGATCACCTCGGTGGAGAGGCCGGGCAGCAGCTTGCCCGCCAGGGCGCCCGGATCCGGGATACGGATCTTGACCGGCACCCGCTGCACGATTTTGGTGAAGTTGCCGGTGGCGTTCTCCGGCGGCAGCAGGGCGAACTTGGCGCCGGTGGCCGGAGAGAGGCTGTCGATGATCCCCTCGACCGGTTGATCCGGATAGGCATCCAGGATCACCTCCACCTTCTGGCCCGGCTGCATGTGCTGCAACTGGGTCTCTTTGAAGTTGGCCTCGACCCACACCTGGCTCAGGGGCACCAGGCTGGCCACCTGCATACCGGACTGGACGTAGAGCCCCGCCCGCAGGCTGCGCTTGCCGATGATGCCGTCAGCCGGGGCTCGCAGCTCGGTGTAGCCGAGTTCCAGCCTGGCTTGTTCAAGCTGGGCCTCGCTCAATGCCAGCCTGGCCTGGTTCTGCTTGGCTTCGGCATCCAGCACCAGCAGCCGCTCGCGGGCGGCCTGCAGGGCGGCTTTGGCCTCCAGTGCCTGGGCCTGGTTGACCTGCAAGCCGGCGCGCACCTCGTCCAGGCTGTCCTGAGAGCTGTAGTGACGCTCATTGAGCTGGCTGACCCGGCGCACCTGCTGCTGGGCCCGGACCTGCTCGGCATTGGCCGAGCTGACTTTTGCCTCGGCCTGGCGGATGAGGCTCAACTGCTGGATACGGGTGGCGGCGAGGTTATCCGCCGTCGCCTGGTTGAGGTGCAGATCGGCCTCGGCCTCCGCCACCTTGGTCCTGTATTCGCGGTCGTCGAGCCGGGCGATGAGCTGGCCGGCCTTCACCGCCTGGTTGTCGGTCACCAGTACTTCGCTGATGTAGCCGGAGAGCTTGGAACCGATGCCGGTCACCTCGCTTTGCAGGTAGGCGTTGTCGGTGCTCTCGAAGTAGCGGCCATGCAGATACCAGTAACCGGCAAACAGCAGGCCGAGCAGGGCCAGCACCAGGGCGGCCAGCAGGGGGATCTTCTTGTGTTGACTCATGATATTGGTTTTCCTGAACTGTGGCGGGCAGGCTAACATCGTGCAACTGTTTCGATTAGTATCCATTCATGAGATATACAGTTTCACTGGTGAAACAATGGACCTGAATGCTGCCTTAATCCTCGTTCGTATCGTCGACAAGGGCTCCTTTACCGCCGCTGCCCAGGAGCTGGGCATGACCAAGGCGACGGTGAGCCGCCGCATCGCCGAGCTGGAGCAGCGTCTCGGCGCGCGGCTGCTCTATCGCTCCACCCGGCAGCTCACCCTGACGGAAGCCGGTGAACAATATTATCTACGCTGCAGCAAGGCGGTGGAGGAGCTGGCCCAGGCCGAGCTGATGCTCAGTGCCAGCCAGCAGGAGGTGACGGGGACCCTCAAGCTGGCGGTGCCCATCGAGACGGGACAGCTGGTGGTGGGCAGGCTGGTGGCGAACTTCCTGCAAGCCTATCCGGGCATGAAGGTGGAGCTGGAGCTGACCAACCGCATCGTGGATCCCATCAGCGAGGGGCTGGATGCCATCGTGCGGGTCGGCGACATGAGCGACTCCAACCTGGCGGCGCGGCGTCTCTGGAGCACCGAGCGGCTGCTGTGCGCCAGCCCGGACTATCTGGCGCGCCACCCGGTGATCCAGAGGCCCGCCGATCTGGTGCATCACGAGCGGATCGCGGTCAGCACGGGGTTCCTCGCCTCGCACTGGTGTTTCGAGCTGGATGATCGCGAAGTGCTGGTGGATCCCCCGTCCCGCTTCCAGGTCAACAACATCACCTGTGCCAGGGAGGCGGCGAAGGCGGGGCTGGGGCTGGCTTCCCTGCCTGCCATGCTGTGCCATGATGAGCTGGCGAACGGGACGCTGGTCTCCTTGCTGCCGGAGTGGCAGCAACCCAGGGTACCCATCTACCTGCTGTTTCCCGAGCGGCGCCTGATGCCGCGCAAGCTGAGGGCATTCATCGATTTTCTGGTGGCCAACGGCCCGGCTTATGGCATCGACAAGCTGCTGTAAGGGTTTCGAGGACAACGTATGGAGCGGTGGATGAATCTGTATCGGGCATCGCACTCCCGGAAGATGCTCGCCCTGGAATGATTGTAGTGCTGGTGATGACGGCACTGGCAAGGGTTTCGAGGACAACGTATGGATCAGTGGATGAATCTGTATCGGGCATCTCGCTCCCGGAAGATGCTCGCCCTGGAATGATGGTAGTGCTGGTGATGACGGTACTGGCAAGGGTTTCGAGGACAACGTATGGATCAGTGGATTAACTTGTATCGCGCCTCTCACTCCCTGGAGGCGCATGCCCTGAAAGGGGCCTTGGAGGTAGAGGGAGTCAGGGTGCGCCTCAGCGGCGAAGGGCTCTCCGGCGCGCTCGGGGAGCTGCCGGTGGATCTGCTGCAAGTGACCCTGATGGTGAACGAGCGGGATCGTCAGCGGGCGGGCCGGATCATCGAGCGCTACCAGCAGCGCCAGGGCAACGGCTGGCTGTGCGGCCAGTGCGGGGAGGAGAACGGCGCCAACTTCGATATCTGCTGGCGCTGCCATCACGATCCCCAGGATCATTGAACGCCCCTCGCGCCCTCAGCGCAGGGTGAAGTCGATGTCATCCCCCGCATGGGCATCGTGGTAGGTGGCGAGATCCAGCTCCTTCTCGCTGCGGGCGATGAGCACGGAGACCAGGATGTCGCCGGAGACGTTGACCGTGGTGCGCGCCATGTCGAGGATCCGGTCTATGCCGGCGATGAGCGCCACCCCTTCCAGCGGCAGTCCCACGGCAGTGAGGGTCAGGGTCAGCAGCATCAGCCCGGTACCGGGTGTGCCCGCCGTGCCGATGCTGGCCAGCGTGACGATGCTGATGAGGGTCAGGTAGTCCACCAGATGCAGATCTACCCCGAAGGCCTGGGCCACGAACAGGGCGGTGACTCCCTGATAGAGGGCGGTGCCATCCATGTTGATGGTGGCGCCGATGGGCAGCACCTTGGCGGTGATGGCGGGGGAGACCCCGAGCCTGCGTTCGGCGCAGGCCAGGCTGATGGGCAGGGTGCTGCTGCTTGAACTGCTGGTGAAGGCCACCGCCTGGGCATCGACGATGCTCTTGAAGTAGTGCAACGGGTTGAGGCGCGCCATCAGGAGCAGCAGGCCGCTGTAGACGCCGAGCACGTGGAGCAGGCAGCCGAGGTAGACGGCGCCGATCACCTTGAGCAGCGGCAACAGCAGGCTGACGCCGTACTTGCCGGTCATCCAGGCCATCAGGGCGCAGACGCCATAGGGGGCCAGCGCCATCACCATCTGGGTCAGCTTGAACATTCCCTCTGCCAGGGAGGTAAAGAACAGGATGGCGGGGCGGCCGCGTCGTCCGGTGGCGTTGAGGGCGAGAGCGAGGGCCACGGCGAACACGATCACCTGTAATATCTTGCCATCGCCCATGGCCTGCACCGGGTTGCGCGGCACCAGGTGGCTCAGCACGCTGGCCAGGGTAGGTTGCTGCGCCATGGCGCCCCGTTCATAAGGACCCATATTGGCGCCCATGCCCGGTTCCAGCAGCCAGCCCATCATCAGGCCGATGCAGATGGCGACGGCGGTGGAGCAGAGATAGAAGCCGATGGCCTTGCCGGCGATGCGGTCGAGCCGCTTGCCCTTGAGCAGGGCGGTGAGGCCTGCCAGGACGGAACAGAAGATGAGGGGCACCATCAGCATCTGGATGGTGTTGACGAACAGGACGCCGATGGGCTTGAGCAGCAGGGCCTGCTCGCTGAAGCAGAGTCCCAGACCTATCCCGGTCAGCATGCCGAGCAGAGTCTTCAACCAGAGCGGGCGACGGGTCCAGATCCGCCAGGGTTTGAAGACCAATCCATGGAACAGCATGACGCCAATGTCCTTATTTTCTGTCTGCGGTGGCAAAAAGGGGCGACAGTGTAGCCATCCCCCCGTCAGGTTGCCACATTATCGACAAAGCGGCGCTCACGACCAGCCCGCTGGCGTTAAAAAAGGCGTTTTGTTGGCCTATATCAAGAACCCTCTCCGGGCTTCGGGCTTTAATTGTCATCTGACATGATGATTAAAGAGGTTCGAGATGTCCCAATCGATACACGGTCACGAAGTGATGGAGATGATGCTGGAGCAGGAGAGTCCGTTTACCCGGGCCAGCCTCAGGGCGGCGATCGCCTCGCGCTTCGGTGCCGAGGCCCGGTTCCACACCTGCAGCGCCAGCGAGATGGACGCTGACGCCCTGATCGACTTCCTGGCCAGGCGCGGCAAGTTCATCGACTCGGAGTCAGGGTTCCAGACCCGCGCTGACAAGATCTGCAACCACGGATGATCGCCAGCGGCGAGCGCGGTTGGGCGCTCGCCGAATCCCGCCACCTTTGTTATATTTCGCCCTCCTTCCCCTCTTGTTGAAAGGTTCTGCCCGGGCGCTCTATGGACACATTCTCCGCTGCCGTCATGCTGTTTCTGATCATGGATCCGCTGGGCAACCTGCCGGTCTTCCTCTCCATCCTGCGCCATGTCGACCCCAAGCGTCGACGCAAGGTAATGCTGCGGGAGCTGTTGTTTTCACTGGTGATCATGATGGGCTTCCTGTTCGCCGGTCAGCAGATCCTGAGCTTCCTCAACCTGCGTCAGGAGGCGGTCAGCATCGCGGGGGGCATCATCCTCTTCCTCATCGCCATCAAGATGATCTTCCCGAGCCCCGGTGGTGTGACCGGGCTGGCGGCGGGGGAGGAGCCCTTCCTGGTGCCCATGGCCATCCCCATGATTGCGGGTCCCTCCATCCTGGCTTCCCTGCTGCTTCTGGCGAACCAGGAGCCGACCCGGATGATGGACTGGTCATTGGCCCTGCTGATGGCCTGGGGGGCCAGCGCCGTGATCCTGATGTTCTACGAGCTGTTCAACAAGCTGCTGGGTGAGCGAGGACTCACCGCGGTGGAGCGGCTGATGGGCATGCTGCTGGTGATGATCTCGGTGCAGATGCTGCTGGACGGGGTACACCACTATCTGGCGGTGACGGGTCAGAACTGACGGGGCGAATGCTGATGTCAACGTGAAACGGGGCTTCTTGAGCCCCGTTTTTTTGCGCGTCAGGCGGCAGCGGCCGGGCCATCCGCCGAGGTTTCCAGCTTGCCCATGATGAGGGCGAGCAGGGTCTCCCGCAGCCAGCGATGGCCCGGATCCTCCTCGTGGCGCTGATGCCAGATGAGCAGGTGAGAGATGCTGTCCAGGGCGATGGGCAGCGGCAGCGGCACCAGGGGATAGACCTGGGTGGCGTGGCGGGCATAGAGCCGGGAGAGGGTCACTATCATGTCCGAGTGCATGCCCATGCGCAGGGCCGCCTCGAAGGAGGGCACGGTCGCCTCGATCCGGCGATAGAGATCCTGCTCCGCCAGCTTGTGATCCAGCATCCAGCGATCCCGCCCCTCGCAGTAGGTCTGCACGTGGGGGTAGGCGAGGTAACGGGCGAGATCCCACTCGGGCTCCTGCAAGGCAGGGTGATCCCGCTGCACCAGGCAGGTGAGATCGTCGATGGTGAGCAACCGCTGACAGATGGCGTTGGGCAGGGTGTCGAGGCGAAAATCCGAATTGATGCAGTTCTCCCGCACCGTGAAGGCGATATCCACCTGGCCCTGGCTCATCTCGGTCAGGCTGTGCTCGGTCCACTCCTCGTAGCGCAGGCGGATGCCAGGGGCCTGACGCTTCAGTTCGCTCAGGTAGAGGGGGGCAAACAGGGTGAAGGCGCTGTCCATGCTGGCGATGACGAACTCCCGCTCCGTGCTGGCGGGATCGAAGTCCGGCGGCTGGATCAGGTTGTCCAGGGAGAGCAGTATGGGCTGCAGTTGCTGCTGGAGATCCAGGGCGCGCGGAGTGGGATCCATCCCGTAGGCCGAGCGCACGAACAGGGGATCGTCAAAGGTCTCCCGCAACCGTCCGAGGGCCTTGCTGACGGCGGACTGGCTCAGGTGCAAACGGCGTGCAGCCCGGCTGCCGTTGCGCTCTTCCAGCAAGACTTGCAGGATTATCAACAAATTAAGGTCTATGCGTGCAAGCTGTTCCAGCAACATGATATGAATCCTCTTCAATTCCTAGATGAATATATACCATTTGTTTTCATATCTTGGCGATCCTATGCTCGACGGGTCTCTCGCCCTGGTGGCGGCTGGTACAGGATGTAGCGGTTGAGGGGACAAGTAGCACCGACTCATACGGCGGCCCATGGTCGCCGTATTTTTTTGCGCCTCGTCGCCGTTTTTGCGCGATTTTTTCGCCAACTTGCACCTGCCTTGATTTTGCCCAACAATCGATACGCTTTCTTTTGATACAACCTCCAGGTATCTAACAGTCAGGAGTCTCCCTATGGGACTGGGTGGCATTCATATCTGGCATCTGCTGATCCTGCTCGTGGTCGTCGTCGTGGTGTTTGGCAGCAAACGCCTGGCTGGCGCCGGTGAGGATCTGGGCACTGCCATCAGGGATTTTCGCAACGCCTTGCGCGACGATGACAATATCCGGAATAAGTAGGAGTGAACGTATGTCTGTAGACGAGAAAGTGGAACTGAACGAAACCTGTGACAGTTGCGGCTGTTTCGCCGAAATTGGCACCATCATCGGCGAAGGTGACGACGTCATGGAGCTGGTGATCGAGGCCGCTGCAGAAACCGACGCCCGCGAGAAATTTGCGGCTTACGAGGCGCTGGCCAAGCAGGTCACTGCCGAAGCCAAAAGCAGCAGCGAGCTGAGCCGGGGCCCGGATGGCGTGATCCTGAAAGCCCGCCTGCAATTCACCTGCACCGCGGAGAAGCTGATCTTCGAGATGCGCGCCCGCTCCCTCTGAGATCGTGATGACACGGCAGGCTTGCCTGCCGTCTTGCTCTACCCCTCGCTTTTTTCCCTCCCTTTGCGTTGTATAGTGAGTTATCTCACGGGCGATCCGTTTTCCGTCCGGCATGCGCCGATCGGCAGAAGATCCCGCGACCTTGGCGCAGGCGCCTTCTCTGACAGACCCGACGGTGCGCACCGGCCCACAGCGAGGTGGTTACATCATGATGCGGCGATGGATCTGGGCCCTGCTGGCTCTCTGCTCTCTCCCTCTGCTGGCGGCGGATCTCAAGCCGCAGTTGCTGCCCCAGGCCGGTGATCTCGAACACATCCTGCAAAAAAAAGAGCTCAGGGCCCTGGTGGTCTATGAGCGGGGGTTTTTCTTTTTCGACAAGGGAGCCCAGTACGGCATCCTGGTCAATCAGCTTCAGGGATTCGAGCGCTGGTTGAACCAGACCTACCTGGCCAAGGAGAAGCTCAAGCTCAAGATCATTTATATCCCGGTGCGCCAGGACAAGCTGCTGGACTATCTGGCCGAGGGGCGCGGGGATCTGGTGGCCGCCAACCTGACGGTCACTCCCACCCGGCGCGAGCAGGTGACCTTCTCCCAGCCGCTGATCGCCCCCATCGAGGAGTGGGTGGTGAGCCAGCGGGAGCTCCCTGCCTTCAATCGCATCACCCAGCTGTCCGGCCGGCGGATCTGGGTGCGCGCCAGCTCCAGTTATTTCGAGAGCCTGCACCAGCTCAACTGGCTGTTTCGGGAGCTGGGGTTGCCCCCGGTCTACATCGAGACGGTTCCCGAATACCTGCAGGACGGGGACCTGCTGGAGATGGTGTCAGCCGGGATCATTCCGCTGACGGTCACCGACAGCTTCAAGGGGCGGATCTGGCTCGACATGATTAGCGGTCTCAAGGCCCACAGGCTGATACCGCTGCGGGACAAGGGGCGCAGCGCCTGGGCCCTGCGCAACAACAGCCCGGAGCTGCTCAAGGCGGTGAACGCCTACATCTCGGAGTCGAGCAAGCGGACCCTCTACAGTGACATGACATTGCGCCGCCTGCTGGCGCAGAGCGACCGCATGAGCAACATACTGGCGCCGGACCCGCTGGGGCGACTGTCGACCATTCGCAAGGTACTGGAGACCCAGGCGGACAAGTATCAGCTGGACTGGCTGATGCTGGCCGCGCTGGCTTACAAGGAGTCGGGGCTCAACCCCAATGTGGGCTCCCACCGGGGGGCCGTCGGCATCATGCAACTGCTGCCGAGTACCGGCAAGGAGGTGGGGATCCGAGGCGCCAGACTCACCAGTCTGGAGGGCAATGTGGAGGCGGCCTGTCGCTACATGCGGCTCATCCTGGACACCTACTTCAATGATCCCGGGATGGACAGGCTCAATCGCCATCTGTTCGCCCTGGCCGCCTACAATGCGGGTCCGAACCGGGTACAGGCATTGCAGGCCAAGGCGGCCGACAAGGGGCTGGATCCGAACGTCTGGTTCGGCAACGTGGAGCAGCTGGTGGCCAACGACGTGGGCCAGGGGCCCATCAACTACGTTGGCACCATCTACAAATACTACGTAGCCTACCGTTTCAGCCTGCCCCAGCTGGAGGGCAAGTCAGAGGCCATCGAGGCGGTGCAGCCCTGAGCCTGTCAATGCTGGCCGGGGAGGGGATCCTCGTGATGCTGCGCAAGGGGTTCCCAGCCCAGATCCCGGTGCTGCTGGTACCAGGGCATCAACAGCCTGGCCGGGGTGGGATCCGGTTGGCTGGCATGGGGTCTCTGACTAAGGGAGGGGTGGTCGCGCAGTTCCATCATCGGCTCCTTGACACTGGGCTATCGGGGCGGTTGTCTGGGTTATGCCACCACCAGATGACAGGGAGATGACCCTTGATCCCCGCCGAGTTTGCCTTGCTCGCCGATCCCGGCGCCGCCCTCAAGGCCCGATGCCAGTTGATCCGTCAGGCTCGCCACCGGATCCTCGCCCAGTATTACAGCTGGGAAGAGGACGGCAGCGGCAAGCTGCTGCTGGCGGAGCTGGTGCGGGCGGCCCGGCGCGGAGTGGTGGTGCAACTGCTCATCGATGATCTCTACGGCGGGGAGAACCGCTTTCTGGAGGCGGTGGCGGCGGAACCGGGCATCGAGGTACGCCTGTTCAACCCCTTCTGGTTGCGGGGCTGGCGTCCTCTGACCCTGCTGCTGGAAGTGGTGCTGAGCTTTCGCCGCATCAACCACCGGATGCACAACAAGCTGCTGCTGGTGGATGGCAGCCAGGCGGTGATCGGCGGGCGCAACATCGGTGATCGTTACTTCGGGCTGGGGATGCCGCCTCACTTCATCGACCTGGATCTGGTCTGCCGCGGCCCCCTCTGCCAGCAGGCCGAGCAGGGGTTCGCGCTGTTCTGGCACAGTCGCTGGAGTCACCCGGTCCGTCGCCTGTTGAGACGCCCCTTGCTGCCAGCCGAAACCCGGGCCCTGAACGATTTCCTGCTGACCCTGACCGACCCCGCCATGGCGGCCGCCTATGATCTGCCGGCCACTCTGTTTGATGAGTACCCCGTTCCCCTTTGCTGGCATCCCGGGCGAGGGCAGTGCTGGTTCGATCGCCCCGGCAAGGGGCTGGTCGCCCGGCCGACCACGGCGCCCCTGCTGGGACGCATGCTGGCGAGCAATCAGGGGGCCCTGAGATTGGTGAGCCCTTACCTGATCCTGACACGGGGGCTGCGTCGCCGGCTCAAGGGGCAGCGACGGCAGGGGGTCGACATCGAGATCCTGACCAACTCCCTGGCCAGCACGGACGTGCCCCTGGTCTATGGCGCCTATCGGCGTCACCGCCCCTGGCTCGAGCGTCAGGGGGTCACCCTGTTCGAGCTGACGACGGAGGCGTTCAGTCTGCATGCCAAGCTGATCCTGATGGGGAAGGAGGAGGCGCTGCTCGGCAGCTTCAACCTGGATCCCCGCTCCCTGATGCTCAACACCGAGTTGATGCTGCACCTCCATAGCCCGACGCTGTGCGACGAGTTGCAGCAACTCATCGATGGCTGGTTGCAGCAGGCCGTGCACCCGGTGGCGGCGTCCCCCTCTGCATGGCGGCGCCTGCTGGCGCAATTGAGCGATTGGTTACCTTTGCACCGTTGGTTGTGAGTGGGATCCGCCTTGTGCGAGATCTCGCAAAGCCTTGTGCGCCTTCGAGGATAACGTTTGCCATCCAAAACCGGGACTGGATTGCATCGTATTGTTTTTAATCGATTTATATTAAGGGCGCCGTAACAATCCAGGCTCCTCGACTGCATAGAGGTGCGTGTAGAACGGTTTTTTATTTTATTTAACTGCGTAGTATCTCGAGTGCAAGGACAAACACGGCGGCTGGTCTGCCGTGTGGGTGACGGCAACAGGGGAAATGGGCCAACCGGATTGCTCCGGCAGGCGAGGCGGATCGGGAGCGGAAACCCGTGATGCCAGACAGACCCCCGTGGTTGCGGGAGCCCAATATGGAACATGCTATTTGCGAGGGGGTGACATGCGAATGTTGCCCCATTTTTTTATGCCTGCCGTCCGTTTGCCCAATCAAAAAGACCGCCTGCTGGCGGTCTTTTGCGTGATGTCTCGGCGATCAGGCGAGGCCCGCCAGCAGACGACTCCAGTTGCGCTTGGCAACGAGGAAACCGTCTCGCAATGTGCGGTACTCCAGTTGCAGCCTGAGCCTGTCGTAGCGTGCGAGGGCTGTGCGCTTGCGCTGCTCCAGCAGTGACTTGCGGCTGGCATAGTAGTGCTGGATCTGCAGGCTCAGCTTGTCGTACTCCTCCTGCAGCAGTGCCTGCCAGCGTTCCCTGTCATCCTGCTTGTGCACTCTGGCCTGGGCGCGCTTGAGCTGCATCTCCAGCCTGGCCTGTTCGATGCGTTCCTCCGGGCAGGATCTCAGGTCTTTGGCGAGCCCGCACCAGGCGGCGGTGCGGATCAGCCACTTGGTGGGATCGAACTGCCACCACTGAATACCGTTGCGGTAGTCGTTCTCGAACAGGTGATGGAAGTTGTGATAGCCCTCGCCAAAGGTGAAGAAGGCCAGGATGCCGTTGTCCCGGGCGCTGTTGCGATCCGTGAACGGCTGGCTGCCCCAGATGTGGGCCAGGGAGTTGATGAAGAAGGTGGTGTGATGGGTCATCACCATGCGCAGCACCCCGGCCAGCAGCATCATGCCGAGCAGATCCCCGTGCAGGAGGCCGAGCAGCAGCGGAATGCCGATGTTGGTGACAAGAGCCAGGGCCAGATAGTGCCTGTGCTGGAAGGCGACCACGGGGTTGTTTTGCAGGTCGCGCACATTGCTGTAGTCGTGGTAGGTATCGCGCTGGTATTCCCGCAGCATCCAGCCGATGTGGGAGTACCAGAAGCCGCGACCCGCACTGTAGGGATCCTTCTGGTTGTCATCCACGTGGCGGTGGTGGCGGCGATGATCCGAGGACCAGTGCAGCGCCGAGTTCTGCAGGGCGAGCGCGCCTCCGATGGCGAAGAGCCATTGCAGGGCCGGGTGTGCCTTGTAGGCCTTGTGGGACCAGAGCCTGTGGTAGCCGGCGGTGATGGAGATGCCGCAATAGCAGAACAGCAGCAGGAAGCAGAGCCACTGCCATAGGTCGTAGCCCTGGCTCAGTCCATACCAGGGGACCGCTATCAGTGCCGTCAGCCCGGAGAGGGCGAACAGCAGGGTGTTGGTCATGATGATCGGGGGGCGGTCCATTTCACTCGGCTCCTTTCAGCGAACAGCTGTTCACTATTTACCATTGAGCCGGAATGCGGGTCAATGGTAAAAAAGTCGGAGACAAACCTGATCCCGGCCCCGCCTTCGGGTTATCATCTGGCCTCGCTAATCTCAAGGTGACTGTTTTCGTGGGTATTCGCGCGCAACAAAAAGAAAAAACCCGGCGTACGCTGATCGAGGCGGCGTTCAGTCAACTCTGCGCCAACCGCAGTTTCTCCAACCTCAGCCTGCGGGAAGTGGCCAGAGAGGCGGGCATAGCGCCGACCTCCTTCTATCGCCACTTTCGGGACATGGAAGAGCTGGGGCTGACGCTGGTGGACGAGGGAGGGCTGACCCTGCGCCAGCTGATGCGCCAGGCGCGCCAGCGCATTGCCGGTGGTGGCAGCGTCATCAGCACCTCGGTGCAGACCTTCATGGAATTCGTCGAAAACAACCCGAACATCTTCCGGCTGCTGCTGCGCGAGCGCTCCGGCACCTCGGCTGCATTCCGTCAGGCGGTGGCCCGGGAGATCCAGCACTTCATCGCCGAGCTGACCGATTATCTGGAAGCCACCACGCAGGCGCCACGGGAAGAGGCCTATATCCAGGCCGAGGCCATGGTGACCATCGTCTTCAGCGCCGGTGCAGACGCCCTCGACATGACTCCGGAAGAGTGCAAGGCACTGTCGGAGCGCACCATCAGCCAGTTGCGGATGATCGCCATGGGCGCCGAGGTGCAGAACCGCAAGCGCCACGAATCTCTCACATAACGCAAGGATGGACAGCCTCATGCATGAACCGAACGCGATTCCGAAGAAGCCCCTGGTGCTGGCCCTGCTGATCGGTATCTGTGGCGATGCCTTCCTGTCGGCCTTGATGGAGTCGGTCGTCCCCTTCTCCTTCTACCCCCTCATCGCCCTGTTGCTGGCGGCCAGCCAGCTCTATCAGCACTATCGCCATGAGCCCATGGTGGGCAACACACCCAGTTGCATCCTGCTCTGCTTCTTTATCGGCGTGTTCGGCCATTCTGCCCTGGTCAAGGTGCAGTACCCCGAGCTTGGCAGCAACTTCTTCTCCCTCATTGCCATGCTGCTGCTGCTCGCCGCTCTCTCCATCAAGCTGGGAATCAGCCTCGGAAAAACGCAGAAGGAGTGACGAATCACTCCTTCTGGTCGGGCCGGGGGTGGCCTAGTCGGCCCTGGGGGGAGTCTCTCCCTTCTTCCTGGCGTCTATGATGGCCTGCAGCTTGGTGCGGATATCCATCATGCCGAACACCCCGAAGATCAGCACCTGGGTGAATTCGAGACGAGTGACCGCGAAGTAGGGTTTGCATGCCGCCTTGATCATGCTGGCCTGTACCCAGTGCATCAATATCACGATGACGCCGCACACCGGCAGAAAGCCGTTCAGTTTGCCCGGCAGGGTGCCCAGCAGGGCGAGTGCCACACCGAACCAGAAGAACAGCAGCACCCCCATCGCCAACAGATTAAACACCCGCTTCATCGTTTACCTCCCGTACATAGAGTTGATAGCAGGCCTGATGTGATCGACCTGCTTGTCCTTGAGCCGTTGTCCAAATTGACGGAGAAGGGGACTGTGCCCATCTCCCCTTTAAACAGCAGCGTCATGCTTGGTGTCCCGCAGATAGAGCTGATAGCAGACCTGACCCGCCTGCTTGTCCTTGAGTAGTTTCCAGCTGGCGGGCAGCGTCAGATCGGCCATCTCTTTTTCCCGCTCCAGATAGATGAGGGCATCGGATGCCAGCCAGCCGCGTTGCTCGAGCAGCTCGCACACCTGGGGCAGCAGCTCGCGACGAAACGGTGGGTCCAGAAAGACCAGATCGAACGGCGTGGCCGTGCCTTGCAGCCAGCTCACGGCATCGGCCTGGATCACCTGCCCCTGGCTGCTGCCCAGGGTCGTCAGGTTCTTCTTGAGCTGGTCGGCGGCGCCTCTGTCCATCTCGATCAGGGTGACCTGTTCGGCATAGCGGGACAAGGCTTCCAGCCCCAGCCCGCCGCTGCCGGCGAACAGATCCAGGCAGCGGGTACCGCGCACGTGGGGAGCCAGCCAGTTGAAGATGGTCTCCTTGACGCGATCCGTGGTGGGTCTGAGCCCTTCCACATCCCTGACGGGGAGTTTGCGCCCCTTCCATTGGCCGCTGATGATTCGTACCACGCCCGCTCGCCCCTGGGGGGCCGGGCTCTTGCTCGGGCTGTTACGGCTGGATTTCACTCTGGGCATCGCGTTTCGTCGTCAGAAAATAAAGTGATAGTATAAGGCGGTTCATTTTTATGCCGACCCGCCGAGGGACGGCTATCTTAGCAGTCAGCCTTTGATGTGAGTATTTTTAGATGGCAAAAGGTTTGTTTTCCTGGCTGGGTTTCGGCCGCAAGAAAGAAGAGGCTGAGGCCGTTCCATCGCAGGCGCCCGACGCTACCCCGGCGGTAGTCGAGTCGGAGGCCGCCGCTGTTCCCGCGCCTGTCGCCGATGTTGCCCCGGCTGATGCCCCCGCCGCCAAGCCCGAAGCGCCGCTGAGCGGCCCTGACGAAGGCCCCCTGGTTGTGGAAGAGCCGGAGGGCGAGCTTGAGCCCGTCATCGTCAATGAGGCCTTGATCGCCACCGAAGCTCAGGTCGCAGACGAAGCCATTGTTGCCGCCGAGGCTCGCGCTGCGGAAGAGGCTCGCATCGCTGCCGAAGCCCGCGCCGCAGAAGAAGCCCGTATTGCCGCCGAGGCTCGCGCTTCGGAAGAAGCTCGTATTGCCGCCGAAGCCCGCGCTGCGGAAGAGGCCCGTATTGCCGCCGAGGCTCGCGCCGCGGAAGAAGCCCGTATTGCCGCCGAAGCCCGCGCCGCAGAAGAAGCCCGTGTTGCCGCCGAAGCCCGTGCCGCGGAAGAAGCTCGTATTCCTGCCGAAGCCCGCGCTGCGGAAGAAGCTCGTCTTGCCGCCGAAGCCCGCGCCGCAGAAGAAGCCCGTGTGGCCGCCGAAGCCCGCGCTGCGGAAGAAGCTCGTATTGCTGCCGAGGCACGCGCCGCAGAAGAGGCTCGCATCGCTGCCGAAGCCCGTGCAGCAGAAGAAGCTCGTATTGCCGCCGAAGCTCGCGCTGCGGAAGAGGCTCGTATTGCCGCCGAAGCTCAGGCTGCCGAGGAAGCTCGTGTCGCCAAAGAGGCCCAGCGAGCGGAAGATTTGCGTCTGGTCGCCGCGATGGAGGCTGAGGCCGCCGCTCTGGCCGCTCTGCCACTGGCCGCCAAGGTGGACGACGACACTCAGGAGAAGCCGCAGCGGGAGGGCTTCTTTGCCCGCCTCAAGCGCAGCCTGGTGCGTACCAGGGAGAATATCGGTTCCGGTTTCTTCGGCCTGTTCAGCGGCAAGAAGATCGATGACGATCTGTTCGAAGAGCTGGAGACCCAGCTGCTGACCGCCGATCTTGGCGTCGACACCACCACCCGCATCATCGAGGGGCTGGTACAGCACGCGGATCGCAAGCAGCTCAAAGACGCCGAGGCGCTCTACGGTCTGCTCAAACAGGACATGGGCGAGATGCTGGCCAAGGTCGAGCAGCCCCTGGTGATCGACACCAGCAAGAAGCCTTACGTCATCCTGATGGTCGGCGTGAACGGCGTCGGCAAAACCACCACCATCGGCAAACTGGCCAAACAGTTCCAGGCCGAGGGCAAGAGCGTGATGCTGGCCGCTGGCGATACCTTCCGTGCTGCGGCGGTCGAGCAGCTGCAGGTGTGGGGTCAGCGCAACAACATTCCGGTGATTGCCCAGCACACCGGTGCCGACTCCGCCTCCGTCATCTATGACGCCATCGAGGCTGCCCGCTCCCGCGGGGCTGACGTGCTGATCGCCGATACCGCCGGCCGCCTGCAGAACAAGAGCAACCTGATGGAGGAGCTCAAGAAGGTGGTGCGGGTGATGAAGAAGCTGGACGATGCGGCGCCCCACGAGATCATGCTGACTCTGGACGCAGGCACCGGCCAGAACGCATTGAGCCAGGCCAAGCTGTTCAGCGAGGCGGTGGGCCTGACCGGCATCACCCTCACCAAGCTGGACGGCACTGCCAAGGGGGGGGTCATCTTCGCGGTGGCCGACAAGTTCCAGATCCCGATCCGCTACATCGGGGTGGGCGAGGGGATCGACGATCTGCGCCCGTTCGTCGCCAACGACTTCATCGAGGCGCTCTTCAGCCGCGAAGAATAAATCCGGCCGACATGAGTCGGCCCGGCCGTGACGAGCACGTGTTCCATACCCCGACTCCGGTCGGGGTATGTCACTATGAGAGCGCAGGTATGGCTCATCCGGACAAGGATGACATGCGGCATGGTTGCGACCGGTGTTGTCATCCAGGTGTTGTGCCGGTACGGGGGAGTGAGCGCCCCATGCTTTATCCCGGTCGGGGTTTGTCAATCTCAGGGAACCGTTATGATTCGTTTTGACAAGGTCAGCAAGGTCTACAGTGGCGGTCATCAAGCGCTGCAAAAGGTCAGTTTTCACCTGCGCAAGGGGGAGATGGCCTTCCTGACCGGCCATTCGGGGGCGGGCAAGAGTACCCTCCTCAAGCTCATCAGCGTGATGGAACGGCCGACCGACGGCCGCGTCTTCTTCCACGGCGATGACGTCAGCCACATCCAGCGCAGTCAGATCCCCTACGTGCGCCGCCAGATCGGCATGATCTTCCAGGATCACCGCCTGTTGATGGATCGTACCGTGTTCGACAACGTCGCCCTGCCCCTGGTGATCGATGGCTACAGCCATGGGGACATCAACAAGCGGGTGGCGGCGGCGCTGGACAAGGTCGGGCTGCTCGGCAAGGAGCGCTACCAGCCGCGCATGCTCTCCGGTGGTGAGCAGCAACGGGTCGGCATCGCCCGCGCCATCGTCAACAAGCCGCCCCTGCTGCTGGCGGACGAGCCGACCGGCAACCTGGATCCCCAACTTTCCATGGACATCATGCGCCTGTTCGAGGAGTTCAACCGCTTCGGCGTCTCCGTGCTGATTGCCACTCACGATCTGGGGCTGATCGCCCGGATGCGCTACCGCACCCTGACCCTCAAGGCGGGTCGCATGTATTCGTCCTGGGAGGATCGCTGATGGCTATTGTTCGTCATAAACAGCCGCCGTTGCGTCGTTTGATGATGTATGGTGTGGATCATGTGCGTCAGGCCTTTGTCAGCCTGGGTGAGCTGTGGCGCAACCCGCTCGCCTCCCTGATGACCCTGGCGGTACTTGGCGTGAGTCTGGCGCTGCCTTCCTGTTTCCACGTATTGCTGAAGAATGCCGAAGTGGTAGAGGGGAGCTGGCAGACCAGCTCCCAGATCTCCCTCTATCTGCGCAAGGATCTGCCGGAGCAGAGCATCCTCGACATGAAGCAGCGGATCCTGCTCTATCCGGAAGTGGAGTCCGTCACTTATATGAACCGTGACGAGGCGCTCAGGGAATTTCGGGAGATCTCCGGTTTCGGTGATGCCCTGGATTATCTGGACAGCAACCCGCTGCCGCCGGTGCTGAGCGTGATCCCGGATCCGCGCTGGCAGAATCCCGAAGGGGCCGCCGAGCTGCTCGCCAAGCTGGAGAACGAGCCCGGTATCGAGCAGGGCAAGCTGGATCTGCAGTGGTTGACCCGGTTGCAGGGGATCATGAACCTGCTGCGCCACACCATTACAGGTATCGCGGTGTTGCTGCTCTCCGCCGTATTGCTGATCGTGGGCAACACCCTGCGCCTGAATATCCTCAACCAGCGTTCCGAGATTGAAGTGCTCAAGCTGGTGGGAGCGACCGATGCCTTCATCCACCGTCCCTTCCTCTATACGGGCATCTGGTTCGGGGTCATTGGCGGCATGCTGGCCTGGTGGCTGACCGAGGTGATGGTGATCTGGAGCGAGGGGGTGGTGAAGGAGCTGGCGGGGCTCTACAACAGCAACTTCCGTTTGGTGGGGATGGGGGCGTTCGACGGCTTCAATCTCATACTGCTGGGCGCCCTGCTGGGGTTGATCGCCTCCTGGTTCTCGGTGCACAGGCACATTCGCGACATAGAACCGTCCTGATTAATTTGTCAGCATTTTAAAGCGCTGGATTTTGCGAACTGGATCAAGTAAAAGAGTGGCCCGTTTCTGGCACGGGCCACTTTCTCAGAGTAATCTGAATGGTGTCTGCGCCGAGGATCATATGTGGATCCTCTGAACCTTTTGATTTATCAATGGTCTACTGACTGCAGCAGAATGAATACGGGTATGGCCCCTATGCCTTGCTCGTCTGACTTGGCAAGCATGTGAAGGTTGCGAGCTCCGCAACAATGGACTTAGCATGCTACTTTTCAGGGGTCCTTTACTGTGACCCCTTTTTTTTGACTGTTCATTTATGATTCATGCCGTCAGCCTAAGATAGGCCGGGTTCATGCTGGGGTGATGTATGATGCAGCACGCAGAATGATACCTGGTCGGTAGACACGTCTTCTCAGGGTGTTAGACTGATTCGATTGAAAAGTAAGAGGTAGAACATGGGAACTTCATTGCAACGCACTATGGCTCTGATTCCGCAAGGTAGTCTGGAAGGCTATATCCAGGCCGTCAACTCGATCCCTGTGCTGAGCGCAGAGGAAGAGCGCGAACTGGCGATGCGTCTGCAGCAGGATGGCGATCTCGAAGCTGCACGCCAGCTCGTTATGTCGCACCTGCGTTTTGTCGTTCACGTGGCCAAGAGCTACTCCGGCTATGGCCTGCCTCAGGCCGATCTGGTGCAGGAAGGCAACATCGGCCTGATGAAAGCCGTCAAACGCTTCGACCCGAGCGTGGGCGTGCGTCTGGTCTCCTTCGCCGTGCACTGGATCAAGGCCGAAATCCACGAATATGTGTTGCGCAACTGGCGCATGGTCAAGGTGGCGACCACCAAGGCCCAGCGCAAGCTGTTCTTCAACCTGCGCAAGTCCAAGAAGCGTCTGGGCTGGCTGAACCACGAAGAGGTGCAGGCCGTGGCTGCCGACCTCGGGGTATCCGCTGCCGACGTCACCGAGATGGAAGCGCGCATGAGCAATTACGATCAGGCCTTCGACCTGGTCGGTGACGATGAAGACGAGGGTGGCTTCGCGCCGGTGCACTATCTGGAAGACAAATCTTCCGATCTCGCGGCGAACATCGAGAACGACAACTGGGACAGCCATGCCACCCGTCGCCTGAGTGCGGCCATGGCGACCCTGGACGAGCGCAGCCAGCACATCATCCGTGCCCGCTGGCTCGATGACGAGAGCAAGACCACCCTGCAGGAGCTGGCCGATACTTACGGCGTCTCGGCCGAGCGGGTGCGCCAGCTTGAGAAAAACGCGCTCAAGAAGCTGAAAGATGCCATGGATGCCTGACGGCCTCCTCCGGTAAGAAGCAGGGCCTGATGGCCCTGTTTTTGTTTTGCGGGGATCTGGTCGGCCTTGCCTTGGTTACCCTTGTGTATGGTATGTTGCCGCCACTGCCACAGTAGGGAGAGCAGAAGTGAAACTGTTGAACGACTTGTTTACCAACAACCGCGAGTGGGCGGAACGGATCAAGGCCGAGGATCCCAATTTCTTCGCTACCCTGTCCGCCCAGCAGGCACCCGAGTACCTCTGGATCGGCTGTTCCGACAGCCGGGTTCCCGCCAACCAGCTGATGGGGCTCTTGCCGGGGGACGTCTTTGTCCACCGCAATGTCGCCAACCTGGTGGTGCACACCGACTTCAACTGCCTCTCGGTGCTGCAATACGCGGTGGAGGTGCTCAAGGTGAAGCACATCATCGTCTGCGGCCACTATGGCTGCGGTGGCGTCAAGGCTGCGATGCAGAACCAGGAGCTGGGTCTCATCGACAACTGGCTGCGAAACATCAAGGACGTCTACTTCAAATACGGCGAACAGCTCGAAGCCATCGAGGATGAGCACGAGCGCTTCGACTACCTGTGCGAGCTGAACGTGGCTGAGCAGGTCGCCAACGTCTGCCACACCACCATCATCCAGAATGCCTGGCGCAAGGGGCAGGAGCTGGCGGTGCACGGCTGGATCTACGGCATCAAGGATGGCCTGCTGCACGATCTCGATCTCTGCATCAGCGGCCCTGACCAGATCCCGGACGTCTATCGCGCCTGGCCGGACATGCGTCCGCCCCATCGTCGCCGCTGAGGACCAGCCGGTGGCTCCTGCGCTCTACCTTCAGATAAAGCAGCACATCCTGGACGGGATCCGCGAACGCCACTATCAGGCGGGCGACCGGATCCCGACCGAGGCCGCCCTGTGCGAGCAGTTTGCCGTGAGCCGCATGACGGTGAACAAGGCGCTGCGTGAACTGGTGGCCGAAGGCTGGCTGGTGCGCACCGCCGGATCCGGCAGCTTTGTGGCCGACAGGCGCACCGAGTCGCCGCTCCTGGCGATTCGCAATATTGCAGACGAGATCGCCGAGCGGGGCAGCGAGTACAGCGCGCGGGTGATCCGGCTGCAACGTCAGGCCGCCGACGAGAAAGTGGCGGTGCGTCTGGGCCTGCGGGTCGGGGCGCCCACCTTTCACAGCCTCATCGTCCATCAGGCCGATGGGGAGCCGCTGCAACTGGAGGAGCGCTTCGTCGATGCCGAGCGACTGCCCGGCTATGGCGAGCAGGATTTCACCCAGCAGACGCCAAACAGCTATCTGATGGAGATCTGCCCCCTCTCCGAGATGGAGCACGTGGTAGAAGCCGTGTTGCCGAGTGCTGGTGAAGCCGGACTGCTGCAAGTGAGGGTCGACACCCCCTGCCTGCTGCTGCACCGGCGAACCTGGTCAGACGGCTTTCTGGTCTCCTATGCCAGATTGTTGTCGCCGGGTTCCCGCTACAAGCTGAGCTCCAAGACGCGTCTCGCATAATTGTATATACATATTAAGCATTTAAAAGCCCACCTCTCGGTGGGCTTTTTTGTGCTTACACTCTAATAAAGCCGCTGTTATCAAGATGTGAACTTGATCCTTTCTTTCTTTTCAGAGATCGGCTATAAATTATTGTATATACATTTAGAGGTCGGTATGAACAAGGAACTGTTGAACTGCGAGCGGGTCTGGCTCAACGTGACACCCGCCACCCTGCGCCCCGATCTGGCGGACTACGGCCTGCTGGAGCCCCATGCCCTTGGCGTGCGGGATGGCAAGATCCACGCTCTGGTCCCCATGCAGGATCTCAAGGGCCCCTATGCCGCCTCCTGGCAGGACATGAAGGGGAAGCTGGTCACCCCCGGTCTCATCGATTGCCACACCCACCTCATCTTCGCCGGCAGCCGCGCCGAAGAGTTCGAACTTCGCCAGAAGGGAGTCCCCTATGCGGAGATCGCCCGCAAGGGGGGCGGTATCATCAGCACGGTGCGCGCCACCCGGGCAGCCAGCGAGGAGCGGCTCTATGAGCTGGCGTTGCCGCGGATCAAGTCCCTGATCCGGGAAGGGGTCACCACAGTCGAAATCAAGTCCGGCTACGGCCTCACCCTGGAAGACGAGCTCAAGATGTTGCGGGTGGCCCGTCGTCTGGGAGAGACGCAGCCCATCCGGGTCAAGACCACGCTGCTGGCGGCCCATGCGGTGCCGCCGGAGTATCGCGACGATCCCGACTCCTGGGTCGAGACCATCTGCCAGGAGATCATCCCGGCGGCGGCCGAGGCAGGTCTCGCGGATGCGGTGGATGTCTTCTGCGAGCACATCGGCTTCTCCCTTGCCCAGACCGAGCAGGTCTATCTGGCGGCGGATCAGTACAACCTCGCGGTGAAAGGGCACATGGATCAGCTCTCCAACCTGGGGGGCAGCACGCTCGCCGCCCACTTCGGCGCCCTCTCGGTGGATCATCTGGAATATCTGGATCAGGACGGGATCCAGGCGCTGGCCCACCGTGGCGTGGTCGCCACCCTGCTGCCCACCGCTTTCTATTTCCTCAAGGAGACCAAGCTGCCCCCGGTCGCCGCTTTGCGCAAGGCGGGGGTACCCATGGCTGTCTCCTCCGACATCAACCCGGGCACGGCTCCCATCGTCTCCCTGCGCATGGCCATGAACATGGCCTGCACCCTGTTTGGCCTGACCCCGGTGGAGGCCATGGCCGGGGTGACCCGCCACGCCGCCAGGGCGCTTGGCGAGCAGGAACGGCTGGGGCAGCTCAAGGTCGGCATGCTGGCGGATTTCCTTGTCTGGAACTGCGGCCATCCGGCCGAGCTCAGCTACCTCATCGGTGTCGATCAGCTGGTGAGCCGTGTGGTCAACGGGGAGGAAACCCTTCATGGATAAGTTCAACGGGATCGACATGTCGGTCTGGCAGGGGCGTCAGGATCCCGAAGACGGCGAGCTGGCCCTGCGCTGGCACGATAGGGTGCAACCCTGGCAGGGGAATCGCGAACCCGGCGTGGTGCTGCTCGGCTTTGCCTGTGACGAAGGGGTGCGCCGCAACAAGGGGCGGGTCGGTGCGGCCGGTGCACCGCTGGCGGTGCGCAAGCTGCTGGCCAACACGGCCTGGCATCTGGGCGCCCCCGTCTATGACGGCGGGGATCTGGCCTGTGAGGACGGCGATCTCGATGCCGCTCACGGGCGCTTGGCCGAACGGGTGGCGAGTGCGCTGGATCAGGGACACTTCCCCCTGGTGCTGGGAGGCGGCCACGAGGTGGCGTTTGGCAGCTGGAGCGGCCTGAACCGTCATCTTGGCGGCGAAGGGCGGGTCGGGATCATCAATTTCGACGCCCACTTCGATCTACGCATGAAACAGGAGCAGGCGAGCTCGGGCACCCCCTTCTTCCAGATTGCCGAGCAGTGCGCTGCCCAGGGCACTCCCTTTCACTATGCCTGTCTCGGGGTGGCCGAAACCGCCAATACCGCGGCGCTCTTTGCTCGCGCCGAGGCGCTGGGAGTCTGGCACGTGCTGGACGAAGCGATGACGCCGACCGAGCTGCCAGCCTTGCTAGGCGGGCTGGATGCCTTCATCGCCCGTTGCGACCACCTCTATCTCACCATCGATCTCGACGTGCTGCCGGCGGCGGTGATGCCGGGAGTGAGCGCTCCCGCCGCTCGCGGCGTGGAGCTGGCGGTCATCGAACCGCTTATCGCCCATATCCGGGCCAGCGGCAAGCTCAGGCTCGCCGATCTGGCCGAGTACAACCCGAACCTGGATCAGGACAACCGCAGTGCCCGTGTGGCCGCGCGCCTGGTTCACCAGTTGACCAAGTAGTGGCGCACCGCGCCGCCTGACTGCATCGCTAAACAAGGAGTGTCTATGTCTGTACAACACCAGGATCCCCGCCACGATCCGAGCCGCGTGATCCGTGCTCCCCACGGCACCCAGCTGACCGCCAAGAGCTGGCTCACCGAAGCGCCACTGCGGATGCTGATGAACAATCTGGATCCGGATGTTGCCGAGCATCCCCAGTCCCTGGTGGTGTACGGCGGCATCGGCCGCGCCGCCCGCAACTGGGCCTGCTATGACAAGATCGTCGAGGTACTGACCCGGCTCGAGGACGATCAGACCCTGCTGGTGCAATCCGGCAAGCCGGTCGGGGTGTTCCAGACCCACAAGGATGCGCCGCGGGTGCTCATCGCCAACTCCAACCTGGTGCCCCACTGGGCCAACTGGGAGCACTTCAACGAGCTCGATAAAAAGGGTCTGATGATGTACGGCCAGATGACCGCTGGCTCCTGGATCTACATCGGCACCCAGGGCATCGTGCAGGGCACCTACGAGACCTTCTTCGCGGTGGCCAACCAGCACTTCAATGGCGAGCCCAAAGGCCGCTGGATCCTGACCGGGGGCCTGGGTGGCATGGGCGGTGCCCAGCCCCTTGCCGCCACCATGGCCGGTTTCTCCATGATCGCCGTGGAGTGCGACGAGACCCGTATCGATTTCCGTCTGCGTACCCGCTACGTCGACAAGAAGGCCCACAGCCTGGATGAGGCGCTGGCCATGATCGAGGAGGCCAAACGCAGCGGCACCGCCGTCTCCGTCGGCCTGCTCGGCAACGCCGCCGACGTCTTCGCCGAGCTGGTGGCTCGCGGCATCACGCCGGACGTGGTGACCGACCAGACCTCCGCCCATGACCCGGTACACGGCTACCTGCCCCAGGGCTGGAGCGTGGCCCAATGGCGCGATCTGCAAAAGAGCGCACCGGACGAGGTCAACGTGGCGGCTCGCCGCTCCATGGCCCGTCAGGTCGAAGCCATGCTGACCCTGCAATCCCGCGGCGCTGCCACGCTCGATTACGGCAACAACATCCGCCAGATGGCGCTGGAAGAGGGGGTCAAGAATGCCTTCGACTTCCCGGGCTTCGTGCCGGCCTACATCCGCCCGCTGTTCTGCGAGGGCATTGGCCCGTTCCGCTGGGTGGCGCTCTCCGGCGATCCGGAAGACATCTACAAGACCGACCAGAAGGTAAAAGAGCTGATCCCGGACGATCCCCACCTGCACAACTGGCTCGACATGGCCCGCGAGCGCATCGCCTTCCAGGGCCTGCCGGCGCGGATCTGCTGGGTCGGTGTCAAGGATCGGGTGCGCCTGGGCCTGGCCTTCAACGAGATGGTGAAGAATGGCGAGCTGAAGGCTCCGGTCGTCATCGGCCGTGACCACCTTGACTCCGGCTCGGTGGCGAGCCCGAACCGCGAGACCGAATCCATGATGGATGGCTCCGACGCCGTTTCCGACTGGCCGCTGCTCAACGCCCTGCTCAACACAGCCGGCGGCGCGACCTGGGTTTCCCTGCACCACGGTGGCGGTGTGGGCATGGGCTTCTCCCAGCACTCCGGCGTGGTGATCGTCTGTGACGGCACCGACGATGCCGCCAAGCGGGTCGGCCGCGTGTTGCGCAACGACCCGGCCACCGGGGTGATGCGTCACGCCGACGCCGGCTACGAGATTGCCATCAACTGTGCCCATGAGGCGAAACTGGATCTGCCGATGATCGACGCCACCGGCAAAGGGGTGAAATAAGATGTTCGAACTCAATCTGCAACCGGGCAAACTCTGCCTCGCCACCCTGCGCCGTGTCAGCCGCGAGCCGGTACACGTCAGCCTGGATCCGGCTGCCCTGGCGGGGATCCACGCCTCCGCCGCCGTGGTCACCAAGGTGATCGAGCAAAACCGGGTGGTCTATGGCATCAACACCGGCTTTGGCCTGCTGGCCAATACCCGGATCCCGGTGGAGCAGCTGGACGAGCTGCAACGCTCCATCGTGCTCTCTCATGCGGCAGGAATTGGCGAGTACATGGATGACGCCACCGTGCGGTTGATGATGGTGCTCAAGGTCAACTCGCTCGCCCGTGGCTTCTCTGGCATTCGGCTGACGGTGCTCGAGGCCCTGATGACCCTTATCAACGCCGAGGTCTACCCCGTGGTGCCGAAGAAGGGCTCCGTCGGCGCTTCCGGCGATCTGGCGCCCCTGGCCCACATGAGCTGCCTGCTGATCGGTGAAGGCAAGGCCCGTCACAAGGGTGAGCTGATCGACGCCGCCACTGCCCTGAGGATTGCCGGGCTGGAGCCCATTGCCCTGGCGCCGAAAGAGGGGCTGGCCCTGCTCAACGGCACCCAGGCGAGCACCGCCTTCGCGCTGGAAGGGCTGTTCCATGCCGAGGATCTCTACGCTGGCGCCATCACCATAGGGGCCATGAGCGTTGAAGCGGCGCTGGGCAGCCGCCGGCCGTTCGATGCCCGCATCCACGAGGTGCGCGGTCAGCGCGGCCAGATCGATGCGGCCGCCTGCTACCGCCACCTGCTGGTGGACGGCAGCGAGATCGGCATGTCCCACCACAACTGCGAGAAGGTGCAGGATCCTTACTCCCTGCGCTGTCAGCCCCAGGTGATGGGCGCCTGCCTGACCCAAATCCGTCAGGCCGCCGAGGTGCTGGTGTGCGAGGCCAACGCGGTCTCCGACAACCCTCTGGTGTTTGCCGAGGATGAGGAGATCATCTCCGGCGGCAACTTCCACGCAGAACCCGTGGCCTTTGCCGCCGACAACCTGGCCCTGGCCATCGCCGAGATCGGGTCGCTGTCCGAGCGGCGCATGGCGCTACTCATCGACTCGCGCATGTCCGGCCTGCCGGCCTTCCTAGTGAACAACGGCGGGGTGAACTCCGGTTTCATGATCGCCCAGGTTACTTCGGCGGCCCTGGCCTCCGAGAACAAGACCCTGGCCCACCCGGCCTCGGTGGACAGCCTGCCCACCTCGGCCAACCAGGAGGACCACGTCTCCATGGCCACCTTCGCCGGTCGCCGGCTGGCGGACATGGCCGAGAACACCCGTGGCATCCTGGCGGTGGAACTGCTGGCAGCGGCCCAGGGGCTCGACTTCCGCGCACCCCTGCGCTCCACCGAGCTCATCGAGCTGGCCAAGGGCCGTCTGCGGGAAGAGGTCAGCTTCTATGACAAGGACAGGTACTTTGCACCGGACATCGAGGCGGCCGCCGCCTTGCTGGGCCGTGCCAGCTACAACGACCTGATCCCGGCCGGGACTCTGCCCAGCCTCTGAGACCCAGAGTCTGAGCAACCATAAATAAGACCGCCCATGGGGCGGTCTTTTCATTTCCGTCTCTTGCGCTCCGCGTCGGGGCCATCGGAAGCGGGCAGCGCAGAGTGGCAGCAGACAGAGGCGGCGGCTTTATCCGTGTTCAAACATCCGGAACAGATAAACCACGAACAGCACCGGGGTGAGTGCTGGCAGCCTTATCCGTGTTCAAACATCAGGAACAGGTAAACGACAAACAGCACAAGATGGGTGGCACCGTGCAGGGCGTGGGTGCGGCCGCTGCTGAAGGTCACTTTACAGACCATGAGGGTGGTGATGAGCAGCACCATGTCGGCAGGGGAGAGGCCCAGGCGCACTTCCTGCCCCATCAGGGAGCCGATGAAGAGCACGGAGGGTACCGTGAGGGCGATGGTGGCCAGCACAGAGCCGAAGTAGAGATTCATGGCCCGCTGCAACTGGTTGTTGAAGGCCGCCTTGATGGCGCCGACCGCTTCGGGGGCGAGCACGATACAGGCGACGATGAAGCCACCCAGCGCCATCGGGGCTTCCATCACGTGCACCCCGTAGTTGATGGGGATGGCTAGGGTTTTGGCCAGCAGGATGACCACCACCAGGTAGGCGAGCAGCAAGAGGGTGTGATAGACGTTGCTCTGCAGCGGGCCGTGGTGATCCTCGAGATCCTCGTGATCGCTGTCGACGAAGAAGTGGCTGTGGCTGCGGGTCTGGATCAGCAGGAAGACACCATAGAGCAGGATGGAGATGATGATCAGCATCCATGACATGGCCTTGGAGAGGCTGCCCAGGGTGCCGCCCTGGGTGAAGTTCGGCAGGACCAGACAGAGCAGTGCCAGGGGAATGATGGCTACCAGATAGGATTTGACCCCGTCCAGATTGAAGTTCTGGGTGTGATAGCGCCAGCCGCCAAACAGCAGGGTGAAGCCCACCAGACCGTTGGTGACCAGCATCACTACCGCGAACATGGTGTCACGGGCCATGGTGGGATTGGGATCGCCGGTCAGCATGACGGAGGAGATCATCACCACTTCCAGGGAGATGACCGAGAGGGTCAGGATCAGGGTACCGAAGGGTTCCCCGAGCTTGATGGCGAGGGCGTCAGAGTGACGCACGACGGAGAAGATGGCCCAGGTCACGATGGCAAGCAGGGCCAGCGACACCGGCAGGTAGACCGCAAGGGGGGTTGTCTCTGCCAGCAGGTCGCTCCCCAGGGTTTTGAAGAAGAGCAGGGTCAGCAGACCGGCAGGCAGAGCAATCTCTTGTCGGATAAAAGACTTCATAGGCAGTGGTTCTCATCTCGGGGCGGCCTCGGCCGACGGGGTATGGAGCGACTTGGTGCACCCAAGGTGCACAGACCCATGATAAGGGGAGATGCTCCTCATGCGGAGCATCATTTTGTTGCAAAGGGTTAGAGGCGGGGCAGATACCGCCTCAGTGCGGGTCGGAGGGGCTGGTTGTCTCGCCCTCTTGCCATGCCATCAGCCAGATCTTCAGTTTGCTCAGGGGCATGGGCTTGGCATAGACGTAGCCCTGGATCAGGTGGACTCCGTGGCGATGCAGATAATCCACCTGCTCCTGGGTTTCGACCCCTTCGGCGATCATCTCCATGCCCGATTTGAGGCCGAAAGCGATGGTGGCATCCAGCACGCTGCGCTTGAGGTCGTCCGTGCCTATGGTATCCACGAACATCTTGTCGATCTTGATCTGGCGAATGCCGAGCCGTTGCAGGTAGGCAAAGCCGCCATAGCCGGTGCCGAAGTCATCCAGCTTGAAGTGATAGCCCCTCTCCTGCAGAGCTGCGATCTCCGCCATGGCCCCCTGGATGTGCTTGATGGGATCCCGCTCGGTGAGTTCGAAGGTGAGGCGGGCCGGCGAGGGCCAGCCATGGCGCTGCAACTGGGTGCGCAGACGAGGTTGCTCGATATGGCCCGCCACCAGATTGACGCTGACCCACTGATGCGGGGCCAGGACGGGGAGATCCGCCAGGATGCGCTCCAGCAGTTGATCCGTCATCGGCAGGATGAGCCCCTGCTCTTCCGCATAGGCGATGAAGGTGCCTGGCGACACCAGATCCCGTCCTCGCTGCCAGCGCAGCAAGGCCTCGAATCCCACTACCCTTCGGTTTCTGCTGTCCACTATGGGCTGATAGAAGGGGATGAACTCCCGCCGAGCCAGCCCTCTTTGCAGCAATCCTTTGAGGGATCGCCGGTAGTTTCTAAGGCCCCAGTAGAGGGCCGCCAGCAGCACCCCCAGCGCCCCGGCCGACCAGAGGCCATCACGGTGTATCTGTGAGCGGGCGTAGCGTTTCAGTGCCTCGCCAGCCCAGAGGGTCTGTTCCACCTGATGCTGGGGGTCGAAACTGAGCAGCCGCATCGGGTTTGCCTCTTCTCGAATGTGCTTGTTGCCACGGGGGAAAAAGAGCCCGGACTGGGTCGGGTGCTTGTGGTTGAACTCCAGGTAGAAACAGTCGTTGCAGGGGGTGCGCAGCAGCTCATGGCTCCAGCTGCTGTCGAGCACCCAATAGGCCAGATTGCCGTTGCGTCTCGCATAGACCAGGGTTTCGCGTTCGGTATCGAACATGGGGGCCGTGCTGGAAATATGAAAGTCGGGGGAGACCGGTATGCCGGCGTCGGCAAGCTGGGGCAGGGCGGGGCCCAGGGTGGAGCAGCCGCTCCCGTTGGCAAGCTGCAGGCCGGCCAGGCGAATATGGCGGTTGTAATACTGGGGTGAGCGCAGCAGCGCCATGTCTTTGGGGCCGCAATCGAAGGCAAAGTGGGCGAGTTGAGCGGGGACATCGTGATCCAGGAGCTGGTTGCGCTCCTGCTGGTAGTCGAGCAGAGCCCTTTCCTTTGTCTGCAACAGGTGGTGAGCCAGCTTGTCGCTCAACAGGGGGGTGAGCAACAGCATCAGCAGCGGGGGCAAACAGAAGAGGCCCAGAGGAATCCATAACGGAGATCGTGCAGACATGGTGGGCACCCTTCTTCCCTGAAATGAAACAACCCGATTGAGGCTCAAGCATCATAGCATTAGCTGCATCGATTTGAGCCAAGTTGGTCACACTTGGAACAAAAACGATAATTAATTGATAAATAAAGGATATGGCTACACACCTGAACGAGATTCAATCGCTGACCTGTCATAAATGACAATTGTCCAGCTTATCTGAAGTGGCTAAAGTAACGGTGCGGTTTGACTCACCGTGTGTTCAATACTCCTGTATCTATTTTTGTCAGTAGCACAGAGTGTTAGTTTTGATATGAGTGTTTCTTTTGGTCCCCGTTGTGGGACCATTTTTCTGTCCGCTCCTCAGCCTGTGTCCCCTCGTTCTCTCCCTTGATGCCTCTTTTGCGGCCCGCGCAACGGCGCCGCATGACGCATCCGCCCGCTTATTTGCAGAAGCGGGATCTTCATCCATAGGCGGCGTTTGGTCTGGGCTGATACCATGATGCCCTATGGATGCTGTCGGCTACGGAAAGGCACATGAAACTGACCACTCAACTCGTCTCTTTTATTACGCTGTGCGTGATCTCGGCCATGGCCATGGTGATGCTCGGCGGGGTCTTCAGTTTCCGCCAGATGGGAATGGAGCTGCAGCAGAACCGTGTCGACTCCCTGGTGGAGATCATCGACAAGCAACTGGGGGTGACCGATGACCAGCAAGCCCTTGCCCGGTGGCTGCCCTCCCTGTTGCGGGCCTCCCATGTGGTGGAGCTGGAGATCCGTCAGGACAAGCAGCGGGTCTACTGGTTTCGCGATGTGCAGCAGCAGACGGACGAGAGCCTGCTGATCGCCTACAGCGAGGCGATCCCCAATCAGGCCGGGATGCGGGCCGACTTCAAGCTGGACAGGCCGTTCAAGGAGTTCGAGTACTCCATGAAGGCGATGTTCGGCATCTCTCTGGGTATCTTCATCGTGGTGTTCGGGCTCTGGTACTCCATCCGCTGGCTGCGTCTGCAGTTGCGCGGTGCCGAGCTGCTGGCGGAGCGTGCCCAGCTGATCCTGGATGGCAAGCTGACCAAGCTGGCCCATGACCCTGCCGAAGAGTGGCCTGTTTCGGCCAGTCAGGCCCTCACCCATCTGCTGACCGAGCTGGCCGACGCCCGCAAGGAGCGCAGCCGCTTCGACAACTTCATCCGCAGCAACGCCTTCGTTGACAAGACAACGGGCATCGGCAACCGCCTCTTCTTCGACAACCGGCTGGAGAGCGCCATCATGGAAGCAAGCGTGATCAGCGGCGGTGTGCTGCTGATCGAGCTGGCCGGTCTGGAGGAGCTGGATCCCGAGCTGAGCGGGCGCCCGAGCCAGGAACTCCTGATGGAGGCGAGCGCCACCATCGCCGCCTTCGTGCGAAAGCACAGCGGAGCCCTGCAGGCGCGCTATGCCGGTCAGGTCTTTGCCGTGCTGCTGCCTAACATGTCAGAGAGCGAGATGGTGGACGGTGCCAGCCAGTTGCTCAAGAGTCTGCAGCGGCTGCACTGGCCCGAAGCGGTCAATGCCGACACCGCCGTCTATCTCGGTGCGGTCTGCTACCAGGCACAGGATTCCCTGCTCAAGGTGCAGGAAGAGGCAGAGCTGGCGCTCAAGAGCGCACGCCTGCAAGGACACAGCGGCTGGTTCCTGTTCGAGAAATCTCTCAACGAGGAGGCGAGCAGCAAGGGAACGGTGCGCTGGCGCACCCTGATCAGCCGTCGCATCGAGGAGCAGGGCATCGACTTCTACGTCCAGCCTGTGCAGCAGGAGCGGGATCAGGTGGTGTTGCAGCAGGAGCTGCTCATCCGCCTTCACGACGAGCAGGGCCGGGAGCTGCAGGCGGGGGTCTTCATGCCCATGGCGGAGAAGGCCGGTCTGCTGCTGCCGCTGGACAGGCTGGTGGTGGCCCGAGCCTTGCGACTGCTGCGCCAGCGACCGGCATCGAGCTGCCCCATCAGCCTCTCTCTGTGCGCCCAGAACCTGCTCACCCGCGAGTTCCAGCGCGAGCTCTTCTTCGAGCTGTTCCAGTTGCCGCGCAGTACCAACGAGGGGTTGATCCTGCAGTTGTCGGAGTCTCAGGTGACCCGCCACTACGAAGCCCTCAAGCGGCCGCTTCGGGCGATGCGCATGCTGGGGTGCAGGCTTGCCATCGATCATGCGGGCCAGGACGTGGTGAGCACCCAGTACATCAAGGAGTTCGAGATCCACTTCCTCAAGCTGCACCCCAGCCTGGTGCGGGAGATCCACCTGCGCCAGGTCAACCAGATGGCGGTACGCAGTCTGGTGGGGGGCTGTGCCAATACCCAGGCCCGGGTCATCGCGGTGGGGGTAGAGAGTGGCGACGAGTGGAAGATGCTGCGACACCTGGGCGTGCATGCCGGTCAAGGTCCCTGGTTTGCCGACCCCGAGCCCCTCAACCTGCTTGACTAGCGCCCCGGCCGGGGTGACAGGCGGCCCTGCTCCTCCAGGCCCGCCAGCCCCTGCAAGCCACCGGTGTGGATGAAGATGATCTTGCTGCCGCGCGCAATGCGGCCTGCCGCCAGTTCGCGAAACAGCCCCCACATCGCCTTGCCACTGTAGATGGGTTCCAGCGGCAAGCCGGTTTCGGCACTGAATGCCTGCACCCATTGCCAGAGTGCCGGACTGAACCTGGCATAGCCGCCATCGTGGTGATCCAGCGCAATGCGCCAGCCCGGAGTAGTGGCCGCTGCCGGATGCAACCGGCATACCTCGCCGGTGATGAAGTCGGCCCCCTTGAGCACCGCGATGGCCAGGATCTGCTCCTGCGCCCGCTTGCCCGCGATGAGCCCCGCCAGGGTGCCGCCGCTGGCGCAGGGCAGCACCCAGAGATCCGGCGAGAAGGGCACCTCGTCGATCAGCTCGGCCACCCCGGGGATGGCCAGCGGGCTGCTGCCTCCTTCCGGTACCAGCAGGGTGTCGTCATCCTCGAACCGGGCAAGCCATTCGGGATCCTGGCGCCGGCGATAGTCCTGCCGGTCGACAAAAACGAGATCCATGCCCCAGCCTTTGGCCGCTTTCAGGGTGGGATTGCTGACGGTATCCCCTTCACCGCGTATGATGCCCGTGGTGCGCAGTCCCAGTCTGAGTCCTGCTGCGGCCAGGGCGTGGATGTGATTGGAGTAGGCGCCGCCAAAGGAGAGGATGTGGCCCTTGCCCAGCATCTGTGCCTGTTGCAGATGGTATTTGAGCTTTCGCCATTTGTTGCCGGAGAGGGTCGGGTGGATCAGATCGTCCCGCTTGCACCAGAGCGTGACGTCATGGGCGGCCAGCAGAGGATGCCGGATCCGGTGCAGGGGGGAGGGGAGCTGAAGGGGAGCCATGGGATCGTCTCCCGTGGGTGCCAGCGTGGCCGTCGATGCGTCGTTTGTCATAAAGTTGGAGGCTAATAGCCTGTTTATGTTAAGGTTTAGTCCGTTTTACGCGGCCAGGTGAAGATCCAGATGAAGTCACTGTTCAGGCGTTCTCCCTCCAGCCATCAGGTCGGGATCCTGCTGGCCAGCGATCGCATTCTGCTGGCCTGCGTGGACCCCGTTCCCGTGTTTGCCAGCCAGCCTGTCAACGGCCCCCACGACTGGTCCAAGGCCCTGGCCGAGCTGTTTTCCCGGCACGGTCTGGCCAAGTCTAAGGTGCGGGTGGCCCTCGCGGCCAGCCTTTATCAGCAGATCCAGATCGACAAGCCCGCCGTCCCCGATGCCGAGATGGCGGGGGCCCTGCCCTGGGCCATCAAGGATTTCGTCAACGAGCCGGTGTTGCAGCTCGCCATGGATTATGTGGACCTGCCGACGCCCCCTGCCGGGCGTCCGCGCATCAACGTTGTCTGCATGCCCAAGAGCCGGGTGCAGCAGGTGGCGGATGCGGTCAACGGCGCGGCGACCCTGGAGGCCATCGTCAGTGACGAACTGGCCATGACGGCCCTCTACGAGGCGGACCAGATGGTGCGCATGCTGCTCTGGCAACCGCGGGGGCAGGAGCTGCAACTGCTGGTCTTCCATCGGGGCGGACTCTGCTTCTCCCGCCAGTTGCGCGGATTTGCGAGCCTCACCGGCAGCCATGAGCCAGATGCCGACCAGCTCGACGCGCTGGCGCTGGAGATCCAGCGATCCATCGATTATCTGGCCGGCCATCTCAAGCTGCCCGAGCCCGGCCAGTTGCAACTGGCCATCGCCTCCTCCGCCATGGGGGTACTGGTGCGTCACCTGGAACAGACATTCGGTTTCCCGGTGTCGGCCATGGCAAACAAGGCGGTACTGGCAGGAGTCGAATACCTCAGTGCCTATGGCGCGGCCCTGGGCAGGAGCGACTGATGAAACACCAAATCAACCTCTATGGCGCCGAATTCCGGCCAAGACGCCTGTGGGCCAGCCTGCCCCAGATGGCGTTGGTCTGGGGCGGCGTCCTGGTGCTGCTGCTGGGGGCCACCCTCTTCTATGGCTGGCAACAGCAGGGCCTCGATCGTGAATTGGCTGGCGTGCGGGCACAGCTCGATGTGCAGCGCGGCGAGGCCAGGCGTCTCGACGCGGAGCTGGCGCGCCATCTGGCGAATGCAGACTTGCAGCGGCAACTGGCCGACAAGCGGGAAGAGCTGGGGGCGAAACAGGCGCTGATGCAGCAGCTTGGCCACCTCTCCCTGCAAAAATCCCAGGGTTATGCGGGGGTGATGGCGGACCTTGCCCGCCTGCGGGATCCCCGCCTCTCCCTGCAACGGATCGAGATAAGCGACGGGCGCATCAACCTCGCGGGCGTGGCCGAACGCAGTCAGGACGTGCCCGCCTGGGTGAACCGCTTCAAGCAGACCCCCTCCCTGGCGGGTAAGCAGTTTGGCGAGCTCACCCTGAGTCGGGACAAGGAGGGCCAGCTTGCCTTCCAGCTCAGTGGCATAGCGCGGGAGACTCCCTGATGGACATGAAGGCACAATGGCAGGGATGGGCGCAGCAGATCGCAGCCCTCAGCCTGCGCGAGCGGATCCTCATTCTGTTGACCGGGGTCGCGCTGCTCGGGGCCATGGGCATCTATGGCTGGCTGGATGACGCCGACACCCGGCTGGGCCAGGATCGGCAGGCCCTGGCGGCGGCGCAGCGGGATCTGGAGATCCTGACCCTGGAAAACCAGGGCAAGCAGGCCAGGCTGGGGCGGGATCCCGATGCCCAGGTGCGCGATCAGCTCGCCGACGTCGAGACGTCCCTGCGCCAGATGGATGCCGAGCTGCTGGCTCAGACGGTGGATCTGATCCCCGCCCACGAAATGCCCGCGGTGCTGGAAGCTCTGTTGTCCTGCTCCGCCAACCTGCATATGCTGGCGCTCACCTCCCTCAAACCCGAGCCGCTGATGGCCGGGGAGCAGAAGGCCAACCTGTTCAAGCACGGGATCCGGCTCCAGCTGGAAGGGGGCTATTTCGATGTCTACCAGTACCTGAAAGCGCTCGAAGCCCTGCCTCGGCACTTCTACTGGAAGGGCTTTGACTACCGGGTGGTCGAGCATCCCAAGGCGGCGGTAGCGATGGAGATCTACACCCTCAGCACCAGCAAGGAGTTCATCCGTGGTTAAGCGGCATGTCGGCGGGACGGGATCCCGCATTTTTGCCTTCCCATCCTGGCGCTGGCTGGCCCTGTGGGGGAGCCTGCTCGCGCTGCAGGCCCAGGCCGAGGTGCTGCAGGATCCCACCATGCCCCTGGCGGGATCCGGCTCGGCGGCGAGTGTCGCCAAGGAGGCCGGTCTGCCCAGGTTGCAGAGCATCATCCTGGGGAGCGGGCCCGCTCTGGCGGTGCTCGACGGTCAAAGCTACCGGGTCGGCCAGCAGGTCAACGGATTCCGGCTGGTGGGGATCAGCGCCGACAGCGTGGTGCTGGAAAAAGCGGGCAAACGCCAGACACTGACCCTGTTTGGCAGCAAGATCCGGATGTGAAGTGGGTGTCGCACGGGATGGTGCGGGCCAGGTTTGTCGAGTTTCATAGCGAGTCAGGTGCACGAATAACATGAAAAAACACCCTTTTTGTCTGCTTCCCCTCGCGCTGGCGGTGGCGGGTTGCACTACCTATCGTCACCCCGAGCCGGTACAGGCCAAAGATGCACTCAAGCAGGCGATGAGCGAGCAGAGCCCGACCGTCCCCCTGACTTCCCTGCCGCCCTCGGTGCAGAGCGAGCTGTTGCAGCTCAATCGTCCCCAGCAGCCGATGACCATTCCCGAGAAGCGGATGCGCATCGCGGCCCATGACGTGGACGCGGTGGAGTTCTTCGGCTCCCTGTTCAAGGGCTCCCGCTACAGCGTGGCGGTCCATCCCGGTGTGGCGGGCGTCATTTCGGTAGAGCTCAAGGACGTGACCCTGCAGGAGGCACTGGCGACCGTCGGCGACATGTACGGCTTCGACGTACAGCGCAAGGGCAACGTGTTCCACGTCTATCCCGCCGGTCTGCGCACCGAGACCATCCCGGTCAACTATCTGATGATGTCCCGTCGTGGCCTCTCCCGCACCTCGGTCAGCACCGGCGGGGTGACTTCTAGTGAGAACAACTCAAACAACAGCGGGTTGAATTCCAACAGCAATACCGAAATATCATCTAGCCAGAATGGCACAGGTATTTCGAGTAATTCCAATACTCAAACCACATCGAATGGTACCCAGATTGAGACTGATACCAACAGTGATTATTGGACCGACTTACGTGACACTTTGCAAACACTGATTGGAAATGGTGATGGTCGGGCTGTCATCACCAGCCCACAGGCAGGCTTGGTCACTATTCGCGCCTATCCGAAAGAGCTAAAAGCAGTCCGTGAATTCCTGACTCAATCCGAAAGTCATTTAAAACGTCAGGTCGTACTCGAAGCGCGAATTATGGAAGTAGCTCTTAGTGAAGGTTATGAGCAGGGGGTAGATTGGAGCGGTTTGACAGCTAGTTGGGATGGCAATAAAGGTATTCCCAAGGTGGCTCAGCCAGACCTGATGGCGCCTAATATCCCAGAGAGTCAGCAGACCTATAACCTGCTTAAGGGGGGAGGATCCCTTGGCGAGAGTCTGGTTGGTGCAGTAAATCCGATCTTTAACGCAATTGGTGGGGGGGCTGGTTTCACTATTACTGACGGCAACTTCAATGTGGCGGTCAACCTGCTCAAGACTCAGGGGGATGTGAATACCCTCTCCAGCCCCCGTGTCACTGCGACAAACAATCAGAAGGCTGTGATAAAGGTCGGGACGGACGAGTACTTCGTCACCAATGCGACGACGACGCTTACCTCAACCACAACAGGGACTGAGCGGACACCAAATGTTGAGTTGACCCCCTTCTTCTCCGGTATCGCGCTGGACGTAACGCCACAGATCGACGAAGAGGGCAAGGTGCTGCTTCATATCCATCCGTCAGTGATTGATACCGAAGAACAAAACAAAACCATCGATCTGGGCACCACGGGAGGCAAGATGACCTTGCCGCTCGCCAAGAGCTCGATCCGCGAGTCGGATACCGTGGTGCAGGCCAATAACGGTGACATTATCGTCATCGGCGGTTTGATGAAGACCGACAAGCAGGAGATCGTCAGCAAGGTGCCGCTACTGGGGGATATTCCCTGGGTGGGCGAAGCCTTTACCAACCGCCGCGAGAGCACCAAGAAGGTGGAGTTGGTGATCATGCTCAAACCGACCGTGGTGGAGAAAGATACCTGGCAAAACGAGCTGCAACGCTCCTCCGAGCTGCTCGACAAATGGTATCCCCCCAAGGGCTGATCCGGGATGACGCGCCTATTGAGCACTCCTTCTCCCATGTGGCGGCGCCTCCCGGCTGCAGCCAGTCTGCCCTGCCCGACGGCGGAGGCGCCATGTCGCTGATCCGGGGCTGTCTGCGGCTGCGCACCCGGGACTCTGGCCGGGAGGGTGCATGTATCTGAGCCACTTAGGACTGCGGGAAGCCCCCTTCGGCCTGACCCCGAACACCGGTTTCTATTACGGCCTGCCCCCCCACGAGGAGGCCATGCAGGTGCTCAACTGGGCGCTGGGGCAGGGGGAGGGCTTCATCAAGGTGACCGGCGAGGTGGGCACCGGCAAGACCCTGCTCTGTCGCAAGCTGCTGAGCGAGCTCGGCTCCGAGGCCTGCCCGGTGCGCCTGGCCTGGCTGCCCAACCCCCATCTCACTCCGGGGGAGCTGCGCACGGCCCTGGCCCTGGAGCTGGGGTTGACGCTGGCGGGGGAGAGCGAGCTGGATCTCACGGATCGCATTCACCGCCATCTGATCTCCCTGCATCGGCAAGGGAGTCGGGTGGTGGTGCTGATCGACGAGGCGCAAGCCCTGCCGGACGAGACCCTGGAGGCGATCCGGCTGTTTGGCAACCTGGAAACCGAATCCAGCAAGCTGCTGCAAATCGTGTTGTTCGGCCAGCCCGAGCTGGATGCCAGGCTCGGGCAGCCCCGTCTTCGCCAGTTGCGCCAGCGCATCGGTTTTTCCTACCGCCTGCGGCCGCTGCGGCTCGACGAGACCCGCGCCTATCTGGAGTACCGGCTGCAGGTGTCCGGCTATCGCGGGGCCGCCCTGTTCGATGGCCGCGCCCTGCGCAGGCTGTGGCGCGCATCCCGCGGCATTCCCCGCCTCATCAACATACTGGCGCAGAAGTGCCTGATGCTGGCCTATGGCCGCGGTGTGCGGCGGATCGACAGCGCCCTGGTCCGGCTCGCCATCCGGGATACCGATGATGCCCGCCGTGGCCGTCTCACCCTCTGGTGGCCCCTGTTGTTGTTGCTGGGCACCGCCCTGGCGTATGGAGTCTGGTCATGAGCGTGATCAATCAGATGCTGAAAGATCTGGATAGGCGTCAGCAAGAGGCCGAGGGAGCCGCCGTCTATGTGGCGCCGGTGCGCCAGCAAGGCTGGTGGATGCTGGTGCTGACCCTGCTGTGTACCCTGGCCCTGGGGATCCTCGGCTGGCGCACCTGGATCTTCTGGCAGCAGAGCCAGCGAGCCTCCCTGCCAGCGGCGCAGGTCGAGGCCCCCCGCACCGCCCCTACGGTGGCGCCATCCGCGCCCCTGGCGGTGGTGGCCACCACACAGGCGGTCTCCTCTGCCGCGCCAGTGGCAAAGGTGCCCGCCGCCAGTGCCGAGTCGACCGCCGCCAGAGTGGCCCCCTCCGTAGCCGAGCAGGTTCCGGCCGATGAGGCCGTGCTCGCCGATGAGGGTAATCCGCAGGAAGCGCTGGGGGACGAGACGATCCCGAGCGACGAGGAGCTGCAGCCGGACCTCTATGCCGAGCTGGCTGCTGAGCAGAGCGCCGAAGAGGCGCCTGCACCCGCCGCGCCGCGTAAACCCGGGATCCTGAAGATCGAGACGGTGGAACTCTCCGACGCCGAGCTGGCCACCCTGGCCGAGCGCAAGGCGACCACGGCCATGGCCAAGGGACGGATGCAGGAGGCGCAGGATGGCTACTACGAAGTGCTGGCCCACGATCCCCACAACCAGGGGGCGCGGGAACAGCTGGCGGGCCTGCTCTATGGCGCCGGACGGCTGACCGAGGCCGCCCAGGTGCTGGAAGAGGGGCTGAGGCTGGATCCCGCGCAGGCGGACCTGCGTCTGCTGCTGGCCCGTGTGGCCATCAGCGGCGGGGATCGGCAGAAGGCGCTGGATTGGCTCACCGGCTATCAGCCCGATATCGCCAGCAATCTGGATTATTACGCCACCTGGGCCGGTCTTGCCCAGGAGCTGGGGCAGCCTGTCCAGGCGTCCGAGATGTACGTCAGGCTGTTGCGCCAGCAGCCGGATCAGGGGCGCTGGTGGCTGGGACTGGGGGTGGCGGAGGATGGTCAGGGACACCGTCAGCGGGCACTGGATGCCTATCGCAATGCCCAGTTGCACGGCAATCTGGGGGAGGCCTCCACCCAATGGCTTGAACAACGAATTGGCCAACTGACCCATTGATTAAAGCGGCAGTTCGATGAGCCCATGCCATCGGACCAGGCAGCGGGCGTGAAGCAACAGAAATCGGAGCAACAATGGCACAACCCAGACTGAAAATGCGCCTAGGCGACCTGCTGGTACAGGAACAGATCATCTCGGATGATCAGCTGCAGCTCGCCCTGCAGCAGCAGCGCCAGACCGGCCGCAAGCTGGGGACCACCCTCATCGATCTCGGCTTCATCAGCGAGGTGCAACTGCTGACCTTCCTCGCCCGTCAGCTGGATGTGCCCTTCTTCGATCTCAACAACCTCACCATCGACGTCTCGGCCGTGACCCTGTTGCCCGAGGTGCAGGCGCGCCGCTACCGGGCGCTGGCCGTCAACCTGAGCGACGACAAGGTCACCGTGGTGATGTCGGATCCGGCGGATCTGAGCGCCCTCGACGCCATCGCTGCCCTGCTCAGCCCGCGGGAGCTGGTGCTGGCCGTGGCCCGTGAAGGCCAGCTGCTGGAGTATTTCGACCGTCTCTATCGCCGCACCCGGGAGATAGAGAACTTCGCGGTGCAACTGCACGAAGAGCACCAGGAGACCGGCTTCGAGCTGGGGGCCGGCAGCCTCAATGCCGCAACCGACGAGGGGGAGGCGACGGTGGCCAAGCTGCTGCGCTCCCTGTTCGAGGACGCGGTACAGGTGGGTGCCTCCGACATCCATATCGAACCGGACGAGAAGGTGCTGCGCATTCGCCAGCGTATCGACGGCGTGCTGCACGAGAACATCCTCAACGAGGTGCGCATTGCCCAGGCGCTGGTGCTGCGCCTCAAGCTGGTGGCCGGGCTCGACATCTCGGAGAAGCGTCTGCCCCAGGATGGCCGCTTCAACATGAAGGTGCGCGGCCGCGACGTGGATGTGCGGATGTCCACCATGCCGGTGCAGTACGGGGAATCCGTGGTGATGCGGCTGCTGGATCAATCCTCCGGGATCTTGTCGCTCGCCGAGACCGGGATGCCATCCGCCATCCTGACCCGCTTCCGCCGTCAGCTCAAACGCCCTCACGGCATGATCCTGGTGACGGGCCCGACCGGTAGCGGCAAGACCACGACGCTCTACGGCGCCCTCTCCGAGCTCAACCAGGCCAGCCACAAGATCATCACGGTGGAAGACCCGGTGGAGTACCGTCTGCCCCGCATCAGCCAGGTGCAGGTCAATCCCAAGATAGGGCTCACCTTCTCCCAGGTGCTGCGCTCCACCCTGCGCCAGGATCCGGACATCCTGCTGGTGGGGGAGATGCGGGACAACGAGACGGTGGAGATCGGCCTGCGCGGCGCCATCACGGGCCACCTGGTGCTGACCACCTTACACACCAACGACGCCGTGACCAGCGCCCTGCGTCTCATCGACATGGGGGCGCCCGGCTATCTGGTGGCGAGCGCCCTGCGGGCCGTGGTGGCCCAGCGCCTGGTGCGGCGGGTGTGTGAACACTGCGCCTGCGAGACGGCGCCGGACGAGGGGCAGGCCACCTGGCTCACGGTGCTCTCCGGTGAATCGCCGGGGCAGCATCGCTATCGCAAGGGGCGGGGTTGCCAGAGCTGCAACTTCACCGGCTACGCGGGCCGGATCGGGGTGTACGAGCTGCTGGAGCTGGATCAACCCATGATGGATGCCCTGCGCCGCAACGATGCCGAGGGGTTTGCCCGGGCGGCACGGGCGCACGAGCACTACCGTCCCCTGGCCCTGACGGCGCTCGACTATGCCCGCGAGGGGATCACCTCGGTGGACGAGGTGCTTCGGCTGGCCGAGGACCTGGGGTAACGCATGAGGCATCTGGATCGTACTGAATCACTCTGCCGGGGTCGCCCATGAATCGTTTTGCCTACAAGGGGCGTGACAGCCAGGGCCAGGCCGTCAGCGGCGTGGTGGAAGCGGTCAGCGAGCTGGCCGCCGCCGAGCAGCTGATGCGCCGCGGGGTGATGCCCACCGAGCTGAAGGCCGGCAAGGTCAGGTCTGCCAACATCGACTGGTCGCTGCTGCTGGAAGGGAGCGTCAAGCTGGAGGAGCTGGTGGTCTTCAGCCGCCAGATGTATGCCCTGACCCGGGCAGGCATCCCTATCCTGCGCGCCATCGCGGGGCTGGAGGAGAGCGCCCACAGCAAGCCCCTCAAGCGGGCGCTTCACGCCCTGGGGGAGGATCTGGCCAACGGCCGGCCGCTGTCGAGCGCGATGCAGTCGCACCCGAAGGTGTTCAGCAGCCTCTTCGTGGCCATCATCCACGTGGGGGAGAACACGGGTCAGCTGGAGGAGGCCTTCCTGCAGCTCGCCAACTATTTCGATCTGGAGCTGGAGACCCGCAAGCGGATCAAGACCGCCATGCGCTACCCCACCTTCGTGCTGATTGCCATCGCCGTCGCCATGGTGATCCTCAACATCATGGTGATCCCCGTCTTTGCCGGGATGTTTGCCAAGTTCGGGGTGGAGCTGCCGCTGGCGACCCGTATCCTGCTGGCCACCTCCCACTTCTTCGTTCACTACTGGTGGCTGCTGCTCGCCATCCTGGTGGGCGCCGTCGTCGGCTGGCGACGCTGGGTCGCCACCACCAAAGGCAGGCTGGCCTGGCACAGATGGCAGCTGCGGCTGCCCATCGTCGGCTCCATCATAGAGCGCTCCCTGCTTGCCCGTTTTGCCCGCAGCTTCTCCATGATGCTCAAGGCCGGCGTGCCGCTCAACACGGCGCTGACCCTGGTGGCCGATGCGGTGGACAACGCCTGGATGGCGGGGCAGATCCGCGACATGCGGGGCGGCATCGAGCGAGGGGAAAGCCTGCTGCGCACCGCCGGGGCCAGCGGCCTCTTCACCCCTCTGGTGATGCAGATGATCGCGGTGGGGGAGGAGACCGGCCAGGTGGACGAGCTGCTGCACGAGGCGGCCGAGTATTACGAGCGTGAGGTGGATTATGACCTCAAGAGCCTCACCGCCCGCATCGAACCCATCCTCATCGGCATCGTGGCGGTCATGGTACTGGTGCTGGCCCTGGGTATCTTCACTCCCATGTGGGACATGATGAGAGCTGTTCGCGGTCAGTGACAGGGTTCAGCATCTTTACTCCCTTGATGATGGGACATGATGAGAGCTGTTCGCGGTCAGTGACAGGGTTCAGCATCTTCACTCCTCTGATGGTGGGACATGATGAGAGCGGTGCGCGGCCAGTGACAGGGTTCAGCATCTTCACTCCTCTGATGGTGGGACATGATGAGAGCGGTGCGCGGCCAGTAGGCAGTATCTTCATGGTCATCCGGATGCCGCCCGTGCCGGGCACAGAGAACAAGGTATAAAAGAGCATGAGCAGAGAGTCCGAGCAGGATGAGCACTGGCTGGGGGGATATCGGCGGGTCGTCGTCTTTATCCTGCTGGCAGTCATCGTCACGACCCTGGTCATGAGCTATCGCAATCACAGGGAAGAGGCGCTGGCCATCAGCGCCAGCCTGCTCGGTGAGCAGTTCGCACAGCGGGCCCAGCGCCTGCACGGACGCTGGCTCGACGAGCGGCGTCCGTCGGTGCTCCATGCCGAGGGCGCAGCCTGGCAGTTCGATGAGCGGGGCTGGCCTCTGGCGGTGTTGCCGCGCAAGTCGCCATCGGCCGATTGCCGTCAGCTCTGGCTCGCCCTGCTGGGGCACGATGAGGGGCTTTCGTCCTGGCAGGCCCTTGCCAGCGAAGGAGGCGGCGGGTGTGAATTCGGCCAGGAAGGGCACTGGCTGCACTACAGCTTCACCGATGGCCGGGTGGTGGCCCTCCCCTGATTGGGTGCTTCAAGTATTTCATTGACATGATTTTTTTCTATCCGCATGAAATAATGCGGACCATTACGGAGGCAGCATGGCAGCAAAGAGAGTGAGACCCGTTCGGGCGCTTGGCCGGATGGCCGGTTTTTCCCTGATTGAGCTGGTGATCGTCATCGTGATCCTGGGGATCCTGGCCGTCACCGCCTTGCCCCGTTTTCTCGATGTGACCGACGAGGCGAAGAAGGCGAGCGTGGAAGGGGTGTCCGGCGGTTTCGCCACCGGAGTGTCCCTGGTGCGGGCCCAGTGGGAGGCCGAGGGGCGTGCCAGGCAGGATGGACTCAACACCGTGCTCTATGACGGCTCGCGTTTCTATCTGACCACGCCGACCGACAGTCAGGTCAGCAATGGCGAGCTCTCTCCCGGGTATCCCATGGACACGGCAGCAAGCGGCACGCCCGATGTGGATCCGGCCAGTCTGACGGCGGCCCGCTGCCTCAATATTTGGGAGGGGTTGTTGCAGAATCCTCCCAAGGCTACTGCCCGCTTTGACGAGGTGCGCGGTAGCGGCAATGACCTGAAGTTCTATGCCACGGTGAGCAACAATGGACTGGATTCGGTCTGCCGTTACTATCTGGTCAACAGCCTGAGCAAGGGAAGTGATGGACGTTATCAGGACCCGCAAGGGAGCACGGATGCGTTCATGAGTTTCAGTTATCGCCCGGCCTCCGGCCAGGTGACCACCCATATCAATTGATAAACCGAGGAAAGACGTAATGAAAAAGCAATCGGGCTTTACCCTGATCGAACTGGTCATCGTGATCATCATTCTGGGCATTCTGGCGGTCACCGCCGCACCCAAGTTCCTGAATCTGCAGGATGATGCCAAGGCGGCTGCGGCACAGGGTGTACAAGCTGCACTGCAAAGTGCTTCTGGTCTGGTGTACAGCAAGGCTGCCTTGGAAGGTGTTGAGGCATCCTCTACCGTTAAGAATGTCTCTGTTGCTGGCGGTACTGTCACCACTCTGTTTGGTTACCCGACAGCAAATGCTGACGGTATTGTGAAAGCGGTCAGCCTGGATGGTTGGGCGATCAGTGGCGCGGGTTCTACCGACGCTGGTGGTATCGCAAAGTTCTATCCGACAAATACCAAGGGTGATGGTTGCTATGTTGTCTATACCGCAGCCACCTCCACCTCTACAGCGACTGCCGCTGTGTCAGGTTCTTTGGCAACCTGTAAATAACGTCTAAATGAACGGGGCATCTTAAGTTGCCCCGTTCATTTTTCATTTAATAGGGTCTTTATGCAAAAGGGTTTCACCCTGATTGAACTGGTGATCGTGATCCTGTTGCTTGGGATTCTGGCCGCCTTTGCCGTGCCTAAATGGCTGGGCAAAGGCGGCTTTGAAACCCATACCCTGCGTGACGAGCTGGTGGCCCGGCTGCGGCTGGTGCAGACCATGAACATGCAGGAAGGGGACGCGCGCTGCACCCAGCTGGTGCTGGAGGCGGGGCGTTTTGGCCATCTGACCGGGGCGAGCTGTGCGCCTGCCCCCATTTCGGGCTGGAGTGGGAATGAGCAGAGTCGCGGGCGCCTGGTGCAGGCGTCCGGCAACCTGCAATTCTCCCCCCAGGGGACATTCCATTTCGACAAGCGTAGCGGCAGGCCCCTGTGGTCTGGCTGCATCAACGGCTGCGAACTGGCGGTCAGCAGCGGCCAGGAGAGTGCCCGGCTGCGCATCGAGCCGGAAGGCTATATCCATGCGATCCCCTAAGATCCGCCGCGGCTTCACCCTGGTCGAGTTCGTGGTCGGCATCGTGCTGCTGGCCGTGGCGCTCACCGGCATCCTGGGGCTGCTTGTCAATCAGGCTCCCCAGGCGGTGGATCCGGTGCAGCAGGTACGCGCCGCCCAGCTCGCCCAGCGCATCCTCGGCGAGATGCTGGAGAAGTCTTTCGACGAGCATTCCGATCACAACGGCGGCCGTTTTCGCTGTGGCGAAACGGCCGGTGTGCCCGCCTTTACCTATCCCCCCTGCACGGCGAGCGCCGACTATGGCCCCGATAGTGGCGAGACCCGCCCCTACACGTTCAACGACGTGGACGATTTCGACACGGCAGGCCGCTGGGTGGACGCCAGCTACTTTACCCAGGCCTCGGCCGCGAGCAGCGAAGAGGAGTATCGGCGCTACCAGGTGAAGATCGCGGTGGTGCCGGACACCCTCTTTGGCAGCGCGGGGGAGGGGGCCGAGTCCATCGGCAAGCGCATCACCCTGACCGTGCGCCTGCCGGACGGGAGCGAGCTGGTCTTCGGCCTCTATCGGGGGAACTACTGATGGGCAAGCCACATTCCCGTGATGCCGCGTGGGAACACCCATGTGCCAGACTCGCCTGTTACCGCGTCCGACCCGGGCGTGAGGGGGGCTTCACCCTGGTGGAACTGGTGATGGTGATCCTGCTGCTCGGGGTGATGGCGACATTTTCCAGCCAGTTTATCGGCATCGGTACCCAGATCTACGGGGATGCCAGCCGCCGCGAGCAACTGATGAGCGATGCCCGTTTCGCCCTGGAGCGGCTCAATCGCGAGGTGCGCGACGCCGTCCCCGGTTCGGTGCGGGTCGAGGACGAATGGGGCGGTGCCCAGGAGCAGGGGGCCTGTCTGCGGTTCTGGCCCATAGCCACCGCCAGTCGCTATCTGGGCTCTGTGGTCAGCACCGGGCTCAGCATAGTCACGCCATCCGTGCTCCCCAAGAAAAATGAGGATCTTGCCATCGTGTATCCCCTCGCGAGCATGGGCCTCCTGAATCAGGGTTGCCTGCAGGGAAGCTGTACCGCCCGCGTCACCGATGTGGGCAGCGACGTATCGGGCGCACTGCCCTTGACTCTCAGTAACGGTTTCGTCAAGGACTCGCCGGGGCAGCGCATCTATTTTGCGAACCAGCAGGTGCTCTATTGCGTGAGAGGGGGCAGCCTCTGGCGCATGGCCAAGTCCCTGGACGACACCCTGAGCAGCAGCGAGACCACCCGGTTGATGGCGGAGCATATTCGTCCCGCCGCCTATTACTTCTATCGGGAACCCGCCGCCTTCAACCAGAGCGAGGTGGGGCTGCGACTGGAGTTCGAGCAGCGCGACGAGCACGTCGTCTTCCACCACAAGCTGGAGACTCTCAATGTGCCCTGACACTCCCACCATGGTGAGGTCCCAGCGGGGCAGCGCCATCCTGATCGCCCTCTTCGTCATCGTCATCATGGCCCTGCTGGCGGCGGCCATGGGGCGTTTCCTGGTGGACAGCAGCGAGAAGCATACGGTGGAGGTGCGCGGCGTGCGTGCCCTGATGGCGGCCCAGAGCGGGCTCGAAGTTGCACTGTACCGGCTCTATCCCAATGGGGAGTGGCAGGGGCAGGCCAGCCGGTGCGTCCCCATAGCGCTCGACTTCACCGAGCCCGGGCTTGCCGGGTGTCAGGCCAGCATCACCTGCAACAGGGTGACGGTGAGTGCGGCCGGAGGGACCCAGACCGGATACCGATTCAGCAGCGAAGGGCGCTGTGGCCAGCCCGATGCCGGCAGCGGCCCGAACCCCGATTTTGCCGTCAGCCGCACCCTGGTGGCGGAAGCCTTTGATGGAGCGACGCCATGAGCCCCCTGCCAAGGAGCCAGACCCCATGAAGTCCAGCCAGCCTCTTCGCGGCGCCCTGTTGTGGATCTTGCTGGGATCCACCTCGGTGCAGGCCGCCAGCCAGTGTACCGAAGCCTTCCTCTTCCCGGTGCAGAGCCACGCCTCCCCCGGCGTGCTGAGCATGAACAATGAAAGCAAGATCATCAGCACCACTGTGGGGGCCAGTTACCCCTTCCTGACCAAAAACATCCAGCCCAACGCCAACTGCAACAACGGTGGTTTCTGGAACAACGGCACCTGGGTCTCCAATTGCAACGTCAGCGGCGCCCTTGCCAGTGTGCTCAAGGATGTGACCTTCATCAGCGACCCCGACGCGTTTCCGGCCAACCCGGGGGGCTTCCCCTCCTACAGCGGGAAAAATGATCTCGCTTGCGACGGGGCCATCTCTCCTGCTGCCGGTGACTACAAGAACGCCTCGTGGGGGGGCAACAGCTGCGTGGCGACCCTGAAATCGGGCCAGACCTATCGCTTCGATACCTTGTCTATCAGCGAAGGGGCGATGATCAACCTCAACGGTGCGACCGTCTATGCCCAGAAGATGACCATCAAGAATGGTTACAACAGTGGCGTCACCGGGTCGGGAGACCTTCATGTGAACGATCTGACGGTGACTGGTCAGGGCAAGCTCAATGACGCCAGGGTCACCGTCTACAGCACCCTTGAGGTCTCGGGCAATGGCAATACCGGGACTGCCGTCTTCCAGCCGCACTACCTGGACAAGGTCACCATGGAGGTCTCTGCCAGTGGCCAGAGCGTGCTCATGGGGGCAGGGGACTGGTTTATCAAAAGCCTGGGGATGAAGAGCAACAGTGCCATGACCTTCCAGGGGCAGAGCTCCCTCGCCGTCTATGGGCTCAAGATGGAAAACGAGAGCCGGATCTCCGCCGCAGGGAGTCGCAGCGATCTGACGCTCCTGCTTCACCAGACCCTGGAGGTGAGCGGCAACGGCACCCTCAACGGATATCTGCAGGCCCGCTACCTCAAGACGTTCAAACACCAGAGCACCTCCAACATCAATTTCTACTTTCGTGGCGGCAACCACTGGATAGACAAGATGGAGCTCGGCCAGAACGACAAGCTGATCTTTGACAGCGGCAGTGCCGCGAGGTTGTACATCAAGAGCGATCTGGCCCTGAGCGACCAGATGGAGGTCAATGCCGGGGGCAAGGCCAACGACCTGATGATGTATCACTTCGGCAAGGTCACCATGAGCGGCAACACCAAACTCAACGCCATTCTCTATGTGAACACCGGGGATCTGGCCATGAGTGGCCAGGCCGTGCTGACCGGTGCCGTGTCGGCGGTGAACGTCTCCATGACCAACAACAGCCAGGTGATCCACGAGCCCTTCAACGGCGACTGGCCGGGCATGTGTGAAGACCCACTGACCTGTTTCAGCGACGACTTCTCCGCCAGTACCCTCAGCAGCGACTGGGTGGTGGCTCAACGCAATGGCAGTACCTTGCCCTCTTTGCAAAACGGTCGCCTGCGGCTGACCCAGAATACGACCAACCAGGCCACCTCTGCGACCTTCCAGCGCCTCTTCCCGGGGGCCAGCAATCTGGTGACTATCGAGTTCGATCAGTATGCCTACAAGACCTCCGGCTCGAGCGGGGCGGACGGGATGGCGGTGGTGCTCTCCGATGCGACGATCACGCCCCAGCCCGGCGCCTTCGGTGGCCCGCTGGGTTATGGCTTCAAGACCGGGATCAGCGGTTTTGCCGGTGGCTGGATGGGGGTCGGTATCGACGAATACGGCAACTATGCCAACGAGGGGGGCTCCTATAATCCCGGGTCTCGTCCTCAGGCCGTTTCCATTCGTGGCTCCGGTGCCAGTTCGGGGACCTCGGGCTATCGGTATCTGGCGGGAACTGCGAGCAACCTGAGCCCGGCAGTGGACAGCGGAACCAATGGCAACCGCCCCCATCGTTACCGCATCACCATTGACTCGCGCACTGCCGGCAGTTCACTTGCGTCGGTTGAGCGGAACACGGGCTCGGGCTACACCATGCTGGTGGGGCCCATCAATATGGTGAACCAGACGGGGCAGGCGGCGGTGCCCGCCAACTTCCTGCTGTCGCTCACCGGCTCCACCGGTTCTGTGACGAACTACCATGAGCTCGACAACGTCCGGATCTGCGCCCTCAAATCCAATCCGGTGGGGACCCAGATCGATCACTTCGAGTTCGATCACTCCGGTCAGGCCCTGACCTGTAACCCCGAGACCCTCACCATCCGGGCCTGCGCCAACGCCAGTTGCAGCCAACTGTTCACGGACCCGGTGAGCGCCGTCCTGACCCCCCTGAAGAATGGCAGCAACGGCTGGATAGCCGGCAGCCAGGTGAGCTACAGCGGCAACACGGCCACCGTCAATTTCAGCGGCGGCACGACCACCTTGCAGCTACGCAACAATCTGGCGACGGCCATCACAGTGGGGGTGAGCGGCTCGACGCCGTCCACCAAACCCCTGAGCACCACCCTGTGCCGCGCCGGCAGTGGTGCCCTGAGCGCCGCCGCCTGTACCTTGAGCTTCGCCGACAGCGGCTTCGTGTTCAATGTGCTGGATACCGATGCCAACAAGCCACAGGATGTGGTGATAAGCGCCGTAAAGAAAGACGATGTGACCAAGCTGTGCGTTCCCGGTTTTGCCAGCGTGAGCAAGCCGGTCAGCGTCTGGGGGTCTTATGTCACCCCCAATGCCAATGCATTTGGCAGTCAGGTCACGATAGATGGCAATTCTGTCTCGACTTATGCCGCCAATGTGGCTTCGCCGGCGGGCACTGTCATCAACTTGAATTTCGATAGCCAGGGTAAGGCAACGCTGAAGAAAGTGAACTATCCGGATGCTGGGCAGATGCGACTCAATGCCCGTCACGATGGCAGTGGCGACACGGCAGGACTGGTGATGACGGGCTCGGATCTGTTCGTCAGCCGCCCGGCCGGGCTCTGCATCACGCCCACCCAGGGGACCTGTGCGGCAGGGGATGCCAGTTGTCCGGTGTTCAAGAAGACCGGTGAGGCGTTCCAGCTGAATATCAAAGGGGTGGCTTGGCAAGCGGATGATGACAAGGACCTGTGCAGCGGCAACCTGGCGACCCCCAACTTCGCGCTGGCCAATATTGCGCTCGGCAGCGAGCTGGTGGCGCCCAAACCAGGGGAAGGGGCGGTGGTCGGCACGTCCAGCTACGACCACTCCAACCAGAAGGACAGCAACCTCAACTCCGTCGGCCAGTCGGTCAACGAAGTCGGGGTGTTCCGGATGACGGCGACGCCACCGACCTTGGGTTACTTTGGCTACACCATACCCGCCGCCAGCAGCGTGCCGGTAGGGCGCTTCGTGCCCTGGGATTTCAATCTGATGAGCAGTGATGTTGTGCCAGCCTGTGAGGATATGACGGCACCAGAGCGAGACTTTACCTATATGAGTCAGCCATTTGGCATTGAGCTGGAGGTGGTGGCCCGTAACATGGCGGGGGGGCAGACCCAGAACTATACGGGTCTCTTTGCCAAGGGGGAAGCCTATATCACGACAGCCAACAACAAGGATGGCAACTCGCTGTCGAGTCGCTTGCGTAGCCTACAGCCCCTGCCATGGCTCAACGGGCGAGCGGCGTTTACCGGCACCAGCGAGTTCGTGCGCCTGTCCGACACCCAGCCGGACGGACCCTACAAGTCGCTGTTATTTGGTCTCTATATGAGGGACAACGATGGTGACCACTCCCTGATTGCCAGCCCGAACTTCAATGATGCTGTGGTGGGGGATTGCAACGGTAGCGGATGCAATGCCCGGCTGCTCGACAGTGTGCCGATGCAAGCCTATTTCGGTCGATTACTGGCCAGTACCCGGCAGGGAGTTGCCAGCGCCCCGCTTGCGTTGCCGCTGCAGGTGCAATATTTCGAAGGGGGGGGGTGGAAAATCAATCAAGCGGATGTTTGTACACAACTATCTCTGGCTAATAATGGTTTTGATCCGGCAACCATCCTGGATCCGACGCGCAAGATCAGTTTCAACAACGGCTCCTATGAGGTCACGGGTCAGGTGCCAGGAACCACGCCGCCGCAATCTTTCCGCAGTACGCTGACGCTCAGTGGTTTGGCTGCGCCAGCCAGTGTAGCGACGGCAAACAAAGGTGAGATCCTGTTTCATTTCTCTGCGCTAGTACCAGTACCAAATAAAGTTGTTGGCATCCCCTACAAGGTGGAATTGTCGAAACAGCCGTCACGGCCACTCTGGCTGTCGGATCCACTTACTCAGGCGGGGGAGGCCATTTTCGGCTCCACTCGAGGTAACGATCGCATTATTTATCGCCGCGAAGTGATGCCCTGACACCCGGGCTGACACGGGGAGATAGACGCATTGCTGTACAGTGGCGTCTTATCTCCTTGTTTCGTAGTGTTTGTCGGCCTGAGCGGGTGAGTGATGACTCGCATTTTTGTCGCGCCTGATTGATTGGCGACAGTTTGAGCGCTTGCCCATTGGGGTGGGCATTGGTAAAGTTAGCCGGTTTTCTGCACCTCCAAATTCTTAGGATTTCCCGTAGCCATGTTCAAAAAGCTCAGAGGCGTCTTTTCCAACGATCTGTCGATCGACTTGGGAACTGCCAACACCCTGATCTATGTAAAAGATCAAGGGATCGTCCTTAACGAACCCTCAGTTGTCGCCATTCGCCAAGAGCGCGGGAACGCCAAATCGGTCGCTGCTGTCGGTCATGCCGCCAAGCAGATGCTGGGTCGTACCCCGGGTAACATCTCCGCCATTCGCCCGATGAAAGACGGCGTGATCGCCGATTTCTACGTGACCGAGAAGATGCTGCAGCACTTCATCAAACAGGTTCACGACAACAACTATTTCCGCCCCAGCCCGCGCGTGCTGGTGTGCGTACCCTGCGGCTCCACTCAGGTGGAACGTCGCGCCATCAAGGAATCCGCTCTGGGCGCCGGCGCCCGCGAGGTTTACCTGATCGATGAACCCATGGCTGCCGCCATCGGTGCCGGCCTGCCGGTCTCCGAAGCGACCGGTTCCATGGTGGTGGACATCGGTGGCGGTACCACCGAAGTGGCCATCATCTCCCTGAACGGCGTGGTCTACTCCCAGTCCGTCCGTATCGGTGGCGACAAGTTCGACGAAGCCATCATCAGCTACGTCCGTCGCAACTACGGCAGCCTGATCGGGGAAGCCACCGCCGAGCGCATCAAGCACGAGATCGGCTCCGCCTATCCGGGCGAAGAGGTGCGCGAGATCGAAGTGCGCGGTCGCAACCTGGCCGAGGGTGTGCCCCGCAGCTTCACCCTGAACTCCAACGAGATCCTGGAAGCGCTGCAAGAGCCGCTCTCCGGCATCGTCTCCGCCGTCATGGTGGCCCTGGAGCAATCCCCGCCCGAGCTGGCGTCCGACATCTCCGAGCGCGGCATGGTGCTGACCGGTGGTGGTGCCCTGCTCAAGGACATCGACCGTCTGCTGATGGAAGAGACCGGCATCCCGGTCGTCGTGGCTGAAGATCCCCTCACTTGTGTCGCCCGTGGCGGTGGCAAGGCGCTGGAGCTGATCGATATGCACGGTGGCGATCTGTTCCACTACGAATAAGACCCAAAGCCGGCCGAGCGCCGGCTCTTTTTTGACGACTCATGAAACCCATCTTCGGTAGAGGCCCTTCGCTTCAGTTACGGTTGTTTCTCGCCGTCATCATCTCCGTCGCTGCCATCGTCGCGGATTCCCGCTTCGGTGTGTTTGCGCATGCCCGCGTTTATCTGAGCTCCCTGGTGAGCCCGCTGCAATACATCGCCAACGCCCCCGGCACCCTGCTCGACACCATGTCGACCCAGGTGCAGACCCGCGCCGATCTCATCGAGCAGACCAAGCAGCAGGAGCAGCAACTGTTCACCCTGCGCTCGCGCCTGCTCAAGATGGATCAGCTGGAGCACGAGAACCAGCGTCTGCGCGAGCTGCTGGGGTCGCCGGTACACAAGGAGTCCCGCAAGATGGTGGCCGAGCTGCTGTCGGTGGATTCCGACCCCTTCAGCCATCAGGTGCTGATCAACAAGGGGGCGCTGGATGGCGTCTACAACGGCCAGCCGGTGATCAACGATCAGGGGGTGGTCGGCCAGGTGCTCCACGTGGGCTCCACCACCAGTCGCGTCCTGCTCATCACCGACTCTAGCCACGGCATCCCGGTGCGGGTGCTGCGCAACGACTTGCGCGCCATCGCCTCCGGCAGCGGCGAGCTGGACAAGCTGGAGCTGCGCAACCTGCCCCGCAACACCGACGTCCAGGTCGGCGATCTGCTGGTCACCTCGGGCCTGGGCGGCCGCTTCCCGGAAGGTTATCCGGTGGCGACCGTGACCCGCTCCGACTATGTGGAGGGCAAGCCCTTCGCCCAGATCGAGGCCAAGCCGCTGGTGGCGCTGGACCGTCTGCGCTACCTGCTGCTGCTGTGGACCGACAAGAAACCGGAAGTACACGACAAGGATGCCCTTGAGCCTGCGGCGAGCGCCTCGGCGGCCACGGCAACCTCGGCGGCGGGGGCGACGCGCTGATGCTGCAACCCGCCAGCGGCAGGATCTGGATCTGGTGTTCGATCCTGCTGGCCCTGTGCCTCTCCATCCTGCCGCTTCCCTTTCAATTCGAACCCTTCCGTCCGGACTGGCTTGCCATGGTGCTCATCTACTGGGCGCTGGCGCTGCCCCACCGGACCAACGTCGGCACCGCCTGGGTGGCGGGCCTGCTGCTGGACGTGCTGCTCGGCAGCACCCTCGGCGTGCGGGCCATGGCCATGGCCATCACCACCTACCTGGCGGCATTCCAGTTCCAGAAGATCCGCAACTTCTCCCTCTGGCAGCAGGCGCTGATCATCGGTCTGCTCTCCCTGGTGGGGAAGATCACCGTGTTCTGGGCGGAGCATCTGTTCAGCCGGGCCAGCCTCAACTTCGCCTACTTTTGGTCGACGTTGACGACGATGTTAATATGGCCCTGGATTTTTATGGTCTTGCGCAAGGTGCGGCGTCGCTTCAATATCAAGTGAATGTGAATAAAAACAACGCATTGTAACTGCGCATCGTCTCATTGAGTGAAGTATGAACAAGCACAACGAACTGCAACTCTATCTCGCCTCGGGCTCCCCCCGCCGGCACGAACTTCTGACCCGCCTGGGCTACCGTTTCGAGGTCCTCAAGCTGGATGTGCCGGAGCTGCGCAACGACGGTGAGAAGCCCCAGGATTACGTCTGCCGGCTGGCCCGCGACAAGGCCATGGCCGGTGTGGCAGCGGCGCCCACGGCGCTGCCTGTGCTGGGGGCCGACACCATAGTGGTGCTGGGGGAGCGGGTGCTGGAGAAACCCTCCGACCTGCTGGACGCCAAGGACATGCTGGAAGCCCTCTCCGGGCGAGTACACCAGGTGATGACGGCGGTGGCCCTGGCCACCCCGGAGCGGTGCGATGTGCGGCTGGTCACCACCAACGTGGCGTTTCGCAAGCTGGACGAGGCCGAGATCGAAGCCTACTGGCGCACCGGCGAGCCGTGCGACAAGGCGGGCGCTTATGCTATCCAGGGCATTGCCGGCAAATTCGTCAGTCGCCTCGAGGGGAGCTACAGTGCCGTGGTCGGCCTGCCCCTGCTGGAGACGGACCTGTTGATCAAGCAGCACCTCGAGCAGACCCGGTAATCCTCTCGTCAGCAGTGCGCTGCTGAGTTACCCGTTGTTCGTCGTGCCAGAATTCAAAACTAGAAAGGCAAGGTAACTTATGTCGGTAGAACTGCTGGTAAACGTCACCCCCTCCGAAACCCGGGTCGCCCTGGTCGAGAACGGTCTGCTGCAGGAAGTGCATGTGGAGCGTCAGGCCAAGCGCGGCATCGTGGGCAATATCTACAAGGGCAAGATCAGCCGCGTGCTGCCCGGCATGCAGGCCGCCTTCGTCGACATCGGCATGGACAAGGCCGCCTTCCTGCACGCCTCCGACATCGTCCCCCATACCGAGTGCGTGGCGATCAAGGAGAAGGAGCAGTTCCAGGCCGGCAACATCGCCGAACTGGTGCGCCAGGGGCAGGACATCATGGTACAGGTGGTCAAAGACCCGCTCGGTACCAAGGGGGCCCGCCTCACCACCGACATCACCCTGCCATCCCGTTATCTGGTCTTCATGCCGGGCAGTGCCCACGTGGGGGTCTCCCAGCGCATCGAATCCGAGGCGGAGCGCGAGCGCCTCAAGCGCACCGTGGCCGGCTATGTGGACGAACTGGGCGGCTACATCATCCGCACCGCCGCCGAAGGGGTGGGGGAGCAGGAGCTGGAGCAGGACGCCGCCTTCTTGAAGCGCCTGTGGCGCAAGATCCTCGAGCGCAAGCAGAAGTATCCCCCCTGCAAGATCCTCTACGAGGATCCCAGCCTGGCATTCAGGGTGGTGCGTGACTTCGTCGGTGCCGAGCTCGACAAGATCCGGGTCGACTCGCGCCAGAGCTTCGATCAGCTCAAGCGCTTCACCGAGGAGTACGTGCCCGAGCTGGCCAACAAGCTGGAGTACTACACCGGCGAGTCGCCGATCTTCGATCTCTACGACGTGGAGAACGAGATCCAGCGGGCCCTGGAGCGCAAGGTGGAGCTGAAATCCGGCGGCTACCTCATCATCGACCAGACCGAAGCCATGACCACGGTGGACATCAACACCGGGGCCTTCGTCGGCCATCGCAATCTGGAAGAGACCATCTTCAACACCAACGTCGAGGCCACTGCCGCCATCGCCCGTCACCTGCGCCTGCGCAACCTCGGCGGCATCATCATCATCGACTTCATCGACATGCAGTCCGAGGATCACCGTCGCCGGGTGCTGCACAGCCTGGAGCTGGCGCTGGCCAAGGACAGGGCCAAGACCAACGTCAACGGTTTCTCCCAGCTCGGGCTGGTGGAGATGACCCGCAAGCGCACCCGGGAGAGCCTTGAGCACGTGCTCTGCGCCGAGTGCCCCGAGTGCAAGGGGCGCGGCCGGGTCAAGACGGTGGAGTCGGTCTGCTTCGAGATCCTGCGGGAGATCATCCGGGTCAACCGCGCCTACGACGCGGATCAGTTCACCGTCTATGCGGCCCCCTCGGTGGCCGATTACCTGCGGGGGGAAGAGTCTCACAGTCTGGCGGAGCTGGAAGTCTTCATCGGCAAGCAGGTCAGGGTGGTCTCCGAGCCGCTCTGTGGGCAGGAACAGTTCGATGTGGTGATGATGTAATTGGTCTATCGCTGGCTGAGTCGGGGCTGGTTGGCCCTCGGAGTCTTCTTCGTGCTGCTGGCCGTTCTGGTCAGCGTGGTACGACTGGGCGGCCCTTTGCTCAACCAGCACCGGGCGGCCGTGATAGGGACCCTGCTCGGAGAGAGTCAGCTCGAGGTGAGCGTGGATCACGTCGGGCTGGAGTGGACTCCCCGCGGCCCGGCCATCGGGCTGGAAGGACTGGCCATCGCCCCCGATTCGGGGCGTTTCTCCCTGCGCCTTGGCAAGGTGTGGGCCCACCTCGACTTCTGGCGCTCCCTCAACGAACTCAGACCGGTGTTTGGCCAGTTGATCCTGAGCGACGGCAACATCGCGCTGGACATGACCCAGCCCGCCACCCCCGTCAGCGGGAAGAGCGCGAACCAGCAGGAGGCCCTGCTGCGCTTCCTGCTGACCCAGCTCTCCACCTTCGACATTCACGACACACGCCTGAGCCTCACCACGGCACTGGGGGAGGTGCGCGCCCTCGACATCGCCCAGTTGCGCTGGCAGAACCGCGGCAAGCGGCATCAGGGGGTCGGCAAGGCCTATCTCATCAACGGGGTGGGAGAGAGCACCCTGGACCTCATCATCGATGTGGATGCCCCCGAGGTGCGGCTCGACCGCCTCAAGGGCCAGCTCTATCTGGGGGCCAGCGAGCTGGACATCAGCCCCATGCTGGCCCGGATCCACGCCGGCGCGCCGCCGGTGAGCGGCCAGCTCGACTTCCAGCTCTGGAGCGAGTTCGAGAAGGGCAGGCTCGGCAACTCCCTGCTGGCCTTTGGCAACAACCACCTGATCTGGAAAGACGAGATCAAGGGGGAGCCGCACCGCCTCGACCTGCAGGGGGGCAAGATCCAGCTGCGCCGGGACGGCGAGGCGTGGCAGCTCGCCAGCCACGACGTCATCTTCAAGCTCGATGGCGCCACCTGGCTGCACAGCCGCCTGCAGCTCGAGCGCATCGGCTCACGCATCCAGGGCTATGTGCCCGCCATCGATCTCGACCAGATTGCCAACCTGAGCCAGCTGGTCTCCGGCCTCTATCCCGAGCTGACCGAGACCCTCAAGCGCACCCGGCCAAGGGGCCAGTTGCAGGAGCTGGTCCTGCAAGCCGACGGGGACTGGCAGGGGCTCTCTTTGCAGGGGCAACTGCGCGGCTTCGGGACCCGGGCCTGGCACGATGTGCCCGGTCTGCAAAAGCTGGACGGTGACTTCTGGCTGACCCCGAACGGGGGGCGTGCCCGCCTGACTCTGGGCAAGGGCAAGGTGGATCCGGCCCGCCACTTCAAGGAACCCATCCCGGTGGACAGCCTGAGTGCGGCCCTCGACTGGTGGCGGGTGCCGCAAGGCTGGGTGCTCTATGGTCAGGACATTGCCCTGGACAACCCGGATCTGCGCCTCGCCAGCCGGTTTCGCCTCGAGCTGTTCGAGCACCCCTTCCTCGCCCTGACCGGGCGCATCGACGTCAAGAACGCGGCCCATGCGGATCGCTACTACCCCCTGGCGGTGATGGATGAGGGGCTGGTGAGCTACCTGAGCGGCGCCATCAAGGGGGGCAAGGCCAAGGGGGCCGACCTGCTCTGGTACGGCGAATTCCGTGACTTCCCCTACGACAACGGCAAGGGCGTCTTCCAGGTGGCGGTGCCGCTGCAACAGGCCACCTACGAGTTTTTCCCGGGCTGGCAGCCGCTGACCGACCTGCAGATCGATCTGCTGTTCCAGAACGCCAGCCTCGACATGAACAGCCGCGCCACCCAGCTCGGCAAGGCCAGCTCCGACTCGGTGCACGCCTGGATCCCGGACCTCTATCCGGGGGCTCACCTCTACGTGGATGCCAAGGTTGAGGGCGAGGGCAAGGCCATCAGCGACTATTTGCAGGACTCGCCGCTGGGGGGATCCGTCGGTCAGGCGCTGCGGGAGGTGGAGATCCGCGGCCCCATGAAGGGCACGGTGAAGCTTGACATACCGCTGGATGGCGAGGGGGAGGTCAAGGCCAGCGGGGAAGCCAGCTTCAAGGACAACAAGGTGAGGATCGCCTCCCTGGATCTGCCCCTCGACGGGGTCGCAGGAACGCTCGAGTATGACAACGAGCAGACGCGCATTCACAACCTCAAGGCCAGCCTGTGGAACCAGCCGCTGACCCTGGATTATCAGGGGCGGCAACTGCCCCACGGCTATCAGGCCGACCTCAAGTTCCAGGGGCAGTGGGACAGCCGCCGCCAGCGCCGGGACATACCGGCCCTCGAGATGCTCCAGGGGCGCAGCAACTGGTCCGGTACTCTGGGGCTGACCCTGCCCGAGAACAAGGCGTTCAGCTTCCAGCTGGCGCTGGACTCCAACCTGCAGGGCATGGGGCTGGATCTGCCTGTGCCCCTGACCAAGGCGGCGGGTACCCGGCTGCCCCTCAAGGTGACGGCCCGTGGGCGGGATGGCAGCGCCGACATCCGCGCCGTGCTGGGGGCGGACATCGACATGCAGAGCCGCCTGGTGTACGGCGACGGCGTCCCCTATCTCAGCCGGGTGCGGGTCAACATCGGCCAGCCCGGGGCGCGGGTGATGCAGGACAAGCCCATGCTGCTCGCCATCAACCAGCAGCAGGCGGACGTGGCCGGCTGGCTGGCCCGTTTCAAGCAGTGGCTGCCGGCCGGTTCGGCGCCGAGTGACAATGCGGTGGTGGGCCCCTCTTTCTTGCCCCAGGAGTGGTGGGTGGATGGCCAGCTGGCCCGTGCCGACATCGGCAGTGCCAGTCTCAAGGCGGTGCACTTCACCCTGGGGCCGGTGAACCAGGCCACCGAGGTGATGATCGACAGCCCCGACGTGATGGGGGTGGTGCGGGTGCCGGTGGCCGATGGGCGCCCCATCGATGCCAAGTTTGCCCGCATCTACTGGTCCGGCAAGGGGACCGATCTCAGCCCGGATCCCGATGAGCGCCAGGACAGGGCCATCATGAATGCCATTCCCTGGCTCACCTTCAGTTGCGTGGATTGCCGCTTCGGCGAGCTGCCCCTGGGTGAGGTGAAGGGGGAGCTGCTGCCCGGGGCCAACCGGCTGGATCTCAAGGGACTGGAGATGCGCCTGGCGGGCAGCACCCTGCGCGGCAGCGCCGAGTGGCTGGCCCGTGGCAGCCAGATGCAGACCCGTGCCAGGGTGAACCTCGAGACCCGCAACAGCGAGCTGCTGCTCAAGCGGCTCGGCTACACCTCGCCCATCGGGGATGCCCCGGGCAAGCTGGCGCTGGATCTGAACTGGCGTGACGTGCCCTACCGCCTGAGCCTGCCGACGCTGGCGGGCAGTGCCGACTACCAGCTGGAGGGAGGCACCCTGCGGGAGGTCAACGACAAGGGGGCCCGGCTGCTCTCCCTGCTGAGCCTCGACTCCCTGATGCGCAAGCTGCGCCTCGATTTTCGCGATGTGTTCGACAAGGGCTTCTATTTCGAGTCCATGTCCGCCTCCGCCAAGGTCAATCAGGGGGTGGTGGAGAACAACGACTTCTACATGAAGGGCGCCGCGGGCAACCTGCGGGGCAAGGGCATCGCGGATCTGGTGCGCTGGCGGCTCGACTTTGATCTGAGCTTCTCCCCCAACCTGGGCGGCACCCTGCCGGTGGTGGCGGCCTTCTCCCTGACCCCCATCACCGGGCTCTATGTGCTGGCCCTCTCCAAGCTGCTGGAGCCTGTGGTGGACGTGGTGACCCGCATCGATTTTCGGGTCTCCGGCCCGCTGGACGCCCCCAGGCTGGTGGAGGCGGGGCGGGATCGCGCCCGCATCAAGCTCAACCAGCACCAGAAGGATGCGGTGGATGCGGTGGCGCCCGGCCTGCCCGCCAAGGAGGTCACCCCCTTCCTGCTCGATCCCAAGCACCAGGGCTCGGGTCAGCGCTGAGGGCCAGCGCCGGGCTGGGGGACTTTCCCCCGGCCGCCAAACCCCTCATAGTGCAGATATTGCCCCGCGAGCCGAGAAGGCCTTGTGTCACCGGCTCGCCCAACAGAAGAGTGCGGATATTGCCCTGCGAGCCGAGGAGGCCTTCTGCCACCGGCTCGCCCAACAGAAGGAGCGCGTCATGTGGCTAGCCGCCATGCAGTTGATTTCGGGTCGTACCTGGCAGGATAACCGGGAGCGGATCGCCGCCGAGCTGGCGAGTCTGCCCGGGGAGCGCCCCTTGCTGGTGCTGCTGCCGGAAAACTTCGCCCTCTTTGGCGAGCGGCAGGGGTATCTGGACGGGGCAGAGCCGTTGGGAAATGGCCCAATCCAGCAGCAACTCTCTGATTGGGCCAAATCCCACGGCATCTGGCTGGTGGCCGGGGCCATGCCCACCGCCATCGCCGATGCCGACCACATCCACACCAGCACCCTGGTGTTCGATCCCAGCGGCGAGCGCAAGGGCCACTACCACAAGATCCACCTGTTCGACGTGGACGTGGCGGACAATCACGGCCGCTACCGGGAGTCGGAGACCTTCAGCCCGGGTGATCAGCCTGTGCTGGTGGACTCCCCCTTTGGTCCCCTCGGCCTTTCTATCTGTTATGATCTGCGCTTTCCCGAGCTGTACCGCCAGTTGGCCCGGGCCGGTGCCCGGGTGCTGCTGGTGCCTGCCGCCTTTACCGCCGTCACCGGCGAGGCGCACTGGGAGCCCCTGTTGCGGGCCCGTGCCATCGAGAACCAGTGCTACGTGGTGGCCGCCAACCAGGGGGGCACCCACGAGACGGGGCGCCAGACCTGGGGCCACAGCATGGTGATCGACCCCTGGGGCCGGGTGCTGGCCTGTCGGGCGTCGGGGCAGGGCACCGTGCTGGCGCCGCTGGATGGGGCCCTGATCGATGAATTGAAACGCACCATGTCGGTGCTGCAACACGCCCGCCTGCTGTGAGCCCGCGGCCGTGGATTTAACCGTTACGACATCTCGCATGAGAGTGGAGAGAAAGATTTGAGTCTATTGAGCCAGGTTAGTGCCTCCCTGTTGGCCCCGAACGATCTCGACGAAGGGCGGCTGCAACAGCTGCTCGGCAGCCTGATGAGCCATCAGGTGGAGTTCGGCGACCTCTATTTCCAGCGCAGCTGGCACGAGTCCTGGATGCTGGAGGACGGCATCGTCAAGGATGGCAGCTACAACATCGATCAGGGGGTGGGGGTGCGCGCCGTCAGCGGCGAGAAGACCGGTTTCGCCTACTCGGACGAGCTGAGCCTGCTGGCGCTGCAACAGTCGGTGACTGCCGCTCGCGGCATCGCCGCCGCCGGTGCTCACGGCAAGGTAAAAGCATGGGCTCGCACCGAAGCAAACCTGCTCTACCCGGCGCTGGATCCCCTGCAGACCCTCGACAAGCAGCAGAAAATTGCCCTGCTGGAGCAGATGGACAAGTTCGCCAGAAGCCTGGATCCCGCCATCAATCAGGTGATGGCCTCCATCAGCGGGGTCTATGAAGAGATCCTGGTGGCCGCCACCGATGGCACCCTGGCCGCCGACGTGCGCCCCCTGGTGCGCCTCTCGGTGACCGTCATCGCCGAGAAGGGGGATCGCCGTGAGCGCGGCAGCGCGGGGGGCGGTGGCCGCTTCGGTTACGACCATTTCCTCGAGCTGGACGGGCTCGAGAGCCGGGCGTTTGGCTATGTGCGTGAAGCGGTGCGCCAGGCCCTGGTCAACCTGGAGGCCATCGATGCCCCGGCCGGCACCATGCCGGTGGTGCTCGGTGCCGGCTGGCCCGGCGTGCTGCTGCACGAGGCGGTGGGTCACGGTCTGGAAGGGGACTTCAACCGCAAGGGCTCCTCCGCCTTTGCCGGGCGCATCGGCGAGCAGGTGGCTTCCAAACACTGCACCATCGTCGATGACGGCACCCTGCCGGGTCGGCGCGGCTCCGTCTCCATCGATGACGAGGGGACGCCGGGGGGCTACAACGTGCTGATCGAGAACGGCATCCTCAAGGGTTACCTGCAGGACAAGCAGAATGCTCGCCTGATGGGGGTACCGCTCACCGGCAACGGCCGCCGCGAATCCTACGCCGCCCTGCCGATGCCGCGCATGACCAACACCTACATGCTGGCGGGTCAGTACGATCCAGCGGAGATCATCGCCTCGGTGAAGAAGGGCATTTATGCCCCCAACTTCGGTGGCGGCCAGGTGGACATCACCTCCGGCAAGTTCGTCTTCTCCGCCTCCGAGGCCTACCTCATCGAGGATGGCAAGATCACCGCGCCCATCAAGGGGGCGACCCTGATCGGCAACGGCCCCGAGGCGATGAGCCAAGTTTCCATGGTGGGCCGTGATCTCGCGCTGGATCGCGGGGTCGGGGTCTGCGGCAAGGAGGGGCAGAGCGTACCGGTCGGCGTCGGCCAGCCCACCCTCAAGCTGGATCAGCTCACCGTGGGCGGCACCCAGTAAGGTCACACACCTTTGTAAACCCCGGCCCGGCGCCGGGGTTTTTATTGGAACGCGCAAGCAATAAAAAGCCCCGGCAGGCGCCGGGGCTGGGAAAGGGGTCGGGTCAGTTGACCGAAATGGCGCGGGCGTCGATGAAGAAGCGGGCATGGCCGTGGTCATCCACCCTTATCTGGGCGAGCAGGCGATCCTTTCGCTTGAACTCCCATCCTGTCTTGATCCGGGTCAGCGCGGGGCTGGCGGCACCGACCACATTCAGATACTCATGAAACAGGCTGTAGCTTCCAATCTCGGTCAGCATCTTTTCCATTTGCATATCTCCTCAAGTAATGGGCTCAGCACATGCCACGCTAGCGGCAACCTTCTGAACCCTGCCTGTACAAAAACCAGACTACCCCATCAAGATGAAGGCAATATGATCAGGCGCAAGATTAGGAGGGATTTGTACGAAAAATGACACCGTTTTCAATCAGGGCTGGCGCGGCACGGCGAGATGATCGAAGGCGGTGGATCCGGCATGGGACGGCAAGGCGGCAGCGGGTTGTTCCATCACCTGACCATGGAAGACGGGATCCTGCGCCACCTCCTTGACGCCGTTGATACAGAACTGCATACCCATGCACACCAGCAGGAAACCCATGATGCGTGTCATGGCGTCGATGCCGGTGGCACCCAGGATCTTGCACACGGGATCTGCCAGCTTGAGCACACCCCAGCTGATCAGGCTCATCAGGGCGAAGGCGGTGACCATGGCGGCATAGATGACGACGCGATCGGCCTCGGCCGGCAGCTCGGCGATCTGGGCCGCGCCGCTGATCACCAGCGCCATGGTGCCGGGTCCGCACATGCTGGGCATGGTCAGGGGCACGAAGGCGATATTCTGGTTGGCCTCGACCCCGGCAGACTGGTTTGGCGAGGGGAACAGCATGCGAAAGCCGATGAAGGCGATGATGAGGCCACCGGCCAGGCGCAGGCCGGGAATGGAGATCCCGAACAGATCCAGGATGGAGGATCCGATGAAGAAGCTGACGCACAGGGTGGCGAACAGATAGAGGGCGGCCATGTTGATCTGGCGGCGAATGTGCTCGCGGGACATGCCCTTGCTCAGTCCCAGCAGCAGGGTGGCCGTGGTGGGCGGGTTGACCATGGGCAGCAGGGCCAGCAAGGCGAGAAAGATGACCTGGAAGAACATAGTGGACCTCGGGCAGGTGGACGGATTGGGGTGAGCTGGCAGGTCCGCAGCGGACCGCCACCCGGTCGATGATATCCGCAAAGAACAAGCCCCGACAGTGCGGGGCTTGCTTGGGAAGGATCAGGCGGCCTGCGGGGTGGCCTGGCGTTGGCCGCGCTGGCGCAGCCAGAGCCAGATGCCGAGCACGAAACCGAGGGCGGCCAGGCTGACCACATAGTGGGAGGGGGCCAGCACGTCCTCCTTCATCCAGAGGGTGACCAGCATGGGGGTGAGGCCGCCGAAGATGGCGTAGGCCACGTTGTAGGAGAACGACAGCCCGGAGAAGCGCACCACCGGCGGGAAGGCATTGACCATGACGTAGGGAACGGCGCCGACGATCCCCACTGCAAAGCCCGCCAGCATGTAGAGGGGCACCAGCTGATCCGTGCCGGCTGCCAGGCTGTGGTAGAAGGTATAAGTGGCGCCGGCCAGCAGCAGGGAGCCCAGGATGAAGGTAGGGCCGCTGCCGATGGCATCGATCAGGCGGCCATAGACGATGCAGCCCAGGGTGAGGGCGACGATGGCCAGGGAGTTGGCGGTCAGGGCATCGGCCGGACTGATGCCGTGGACCTTCTGCAGATAGGTCGGGGTCATCAGGATCACCACCACGATGCCGGCGGAGAGCAGCCAGGTCAGCAGCATGGAGACGACGACGCTGCCCTTGTGCTCACGCAGCACCGTCTTGAGGGGCAGCTCCTCGGCCAGGGACTTGTTGGCCTGCATCTCTGCGAAGACCGGAGTCTCGTGCAGCCAGCGGCGCAGGTACATGGCGACGATGCCGAACACGCCGCCGAGCACGAAGGCCAGACGCCAGCCCCAGTCGCTCACATCCCCCGGGCTCATGCCACGGTTGATGGCGGTGGCCACCAGGGAGCCGAGCAGGATGCCGGCGGTCAGCCCTGCGGTGAGGGTACCGCAGGCGACACCGACCCGGCGGGCGGGCACGTGTTCGGCCACGAAGACCCAGGCTCCGGGGACTTCCCCGCCGATGGCGGCCCCTTGCAGGATCCGCAGCAGCAGCAGCAGGAGGGGGGCGGCGATGCCGAGCACGGCGTAGGTGGGCAGCAGGCCGATCAGCAGGGTCGGCAAGGCCATCAGGATGATGCTGAGGGTGAACATCCGCTTGCGGCCGATGAGATCGCCAAAGTGGGCCATGATGATGCCCCCCAGGGGGCGGGCCAGGTAGCCGGCGGCGAAGATGCCGAAGGTCTGGAACTGGCGCAGCCACTCGGGAATGTCGGCCGGGAAGAAGAGCTCGCCGATGACCACGGCGAAGAAGACGAAGATGATGAAGTCGTAGAATTCGAGGGCGCCGCCCAGCGCCGCCAGGCTCAGGGTCTTGTAATCCTGTCGATTGAGGGGGCGACCGTGGTCGTGCGATGTGCTGACTTTACTCATATCCTTATGTTCCCCATCGTTTTTTTAGTTATTCTCCCCGGTGTGCTGCGGGGATACGCTCACCCACGAGGGTATGCTTTTGTGTCCCGCAATGTAAATCGCACAATTCGCAACACTGTCTTGCAGCACGGTGCGGCAAGTAGCTGGAGAGATCATGACGAAGAAAAAGGTACTGCTCTCCTGGAGCAGCGGAAAAGACAGCGCCTGGGCCTTGCATCGCCTGCGCCAGGATCCGGCCATCGAGGTGGTGGGGCTGTTCACCACCCTCAACCAGGCGTTCGAGCGGGTGGCCATGCACGGGGTGCGCAAGCAGTTGCTGCTGGCACAGGCTGAGTGTGTGGGCTTGCCGCTGACCACCATCGACCTGCCCTGGCCCTGCAGCAACGAGGAGTATGGGCGCATCATGACGGGCTTCATCGCCGATGTGCAGGCCAAGGACATTTACCACATGGCGTTCGGGGATCTCTTTCTTGAGGATGTGCGCGCCTATCGGGAGCGGCAACTGGCGGGGACCGGCATCACGCCGCTCTTCCCGCTCTGGGGCAGCGACACGACCGAGCTGGCGCAGGCGATGATCGACGCCGGGCTCAAGGCCAGGGTCTGTACCCTGGATCCGGGCAAGCTGGACGCCGGGTTAGGTGGTCATGAATTCGGCCCGGCCTTGCTGGCTGCCCTGCCCGCCGGGGTGGATCCCTGCGGCGAGAACGGGGAGTTCCACACCCTGGCCTGGGATGGCCCCATGTTCCTGCATCCCTTGCCCATCCGGGTGGGGGAGACGGTGCTGCGGGACGGCTTCGTTTTCACCGATCTGCTGGCGGAGGATCCCGAATGAGGGAAGACCCCCTCGGGTGAGAAAGGAAAGGGGCCGGCTCCGTGAGGAATCGGCCCCTTTGCGTTTGTCCCCTTCAGCGGGCGGCGAAGGTGTCGCAGCTGGCGGGCTTGCCGCTGTCAAAACCGCGTTTGAACCAGGTGAGGCGCTGGGCCGAGGTGCCGTGGGTGAAGCTGTCGGGAACGCCCGGCCCTGACCCTGCTGCTGCAACCTGTCGTCGCCGATGGCCTGGGCGGCGTTGAGCGCCTCTTCTAGATCGCCGCGCTCCAGCACCTGCTCTTTTTCCATGTAGTGGCCCCAGACCCCGGCGAAGCAGTCCGCCTGGAGTTCGAGCTTGACCGACAACCGGTTCTGGGCGACCTGGCTCAGCCCCTGTTGCTGCTGGCGCACCTTGGTGGAGATGCCGAGCAGGTTCTGCACGTGGTGGCCCACCTCGTGGGCGATCACATAGCCCTGGGCGAAGTCGCCGTCGGCCCCCAGCTTGTCGCGCATGTCCTGATAGAAGGAGAGATCGATGTAGACGGTGCTGTCGGCCGGACAGTAGAAGGGACCCATCACCGACTGCCCCTGGCCGCAGCCGGTGAGGGTCGCGCCGCGATAGAGCACCAGTCTGGGGGCCTGATAGTGGTTGCCGCTTTGCTGGAACATCTCGCCCCAGGCGTCCTCCGTGGAGGCGAGCATCACCGAGGTGAAGCGGGCGAGGGGATCGTTGGCAGTCTGGGACGAGTTCTGACGCTGGGGCTGGCTCTGCGGGGCCGGATCCTGCAGCAGGGGGCCGAGGTCCACGCCGTAGTACCCCGCCACCATGACCACCACCAGCAGGATCAGGCGCCCCTTGCCGCCGATGGGCAGGCCGCCGCCCCCGCCTTGCTGGCGTCGGTCTTCCACATTGTTGCTCTCACGGCGATCTTGCCAGCGCATATCCCCATACTCCCGTCATTGGTGGTGGCAGTAATGATAATGGCTGGCGCCGGGGCTTGCCTAATCGGCCCGGGTCATTCGGCCCAGGGCATCTCGGGCAGGCTGTCGAGAAACTCGCCGTAACGGACGAGGTTGAAGGGGCTCTGTTCGGCTTCCATGGCCATGAGTTCGGCGCCCAGGGCGCAGGCGATGTATTGCAGCGCTTCTTCCCGCGGGGTGCCCTTCATCACCAGGCGCATCAGGGTGGCTTTCACCTGGAGGGGATGGCCGTCGGCGAGCTGGTTCTCCACCATCTCCAGCAGTGTCTCTTCATCAAAAAATTCGGGGGTATCGGTCATGGCCGTTCTCCTGCCTGTTCCATGGGGTGGGCAGTATAGCGGGGACGCGGCTCCCGGGGCGAAAATATCGTCCGGGTCTTGCCAAGGAAGCGGGGCGGGAGCAGTCTTGGACACTCTCTCTGCCGAACGAGCCCATGTCATGATCCTCTCCGAGCGCCTGGAACTGCGCGAACTGACCATTGTCGATGCCCCCTTCATTCTCGAACTGCTCAACGATGGTGATTTTCACCGCTACATCGGCGATCGCGGGGTGCGTACCCTGGCGGATGCCGAAAACTATATCCAGCAGGGGCCTGCGGTCAGTTATGCCCGCCACGGTCACGGACTCTATCTGGTGGTGCGGCGGGAAGACGGGGCCAGGCTCGGCATCTGTGGTCTGATCAAGCGCGATACCCTGCCCTGTGAAGACATCGGCTATGCCTTCCTGCCCGCCTGGCGCGGCCAGGGCTATGCCATCGAGGCCGCGCGGGCGGCCATGGCAGATGGCCGTGAACGGCTCGGTATCGAGCGGGTGGTCGCCATCGTCACCCCGGGCAATGAGCGCTCGGTCCGGCTACTCGCCAAGCTGGGGCTGAGTCAGGGCAAACGGGTCAGGCTGGGAGCCGGCGAGGAGGAGTGCCTGCTGCTGGAGGCGCCGGACAAGGAGACTTGCGGGGTCTAGTCATCGCTCGGGTGGTGGGACCATGCAGACTATGACGTCAGGCAAGGAGGCCGCCGTGAGTTGCGGCCTGTCTGCATCGGGCGCTGCCGGTGGGCAGGCAAAGTCAGTTGAGCTCTTCGATGGAGAACTCGCCGGCGATACCATCACAGGAGATGGCGAAGCCGCCGCTGAAGCGGGTGCTGAACTGGATCAGGAACGCATCGTCGTCGTGTTCTTGCACGGGCAGGTTGATGGGTTTGCTGCGACGCAGGGGGTTGCGGATTTGTACGTGTTTCATCATGGTATTTCTCTATATAAATTAAGTGTTTGCTCCTTGTATTGGCAAATGTCAGGTCAATGGGCGCGGTCAGCACGATGGCGGACGAGCGCGCAGGAATACCCAGCCCGGTTCAGGGGCGTCTGCACTTTCAAGGAAGGCGCCAAGGACCATGCGGATGCATGATGCTACTTGGGAGTGGGCAGATCGGGTCTGCACCGTGAGAGCCGGGCAACGCAGGCAGACAGCCTGAACGGTTCTCAAGGCGAGTAAATCAGAAGAAGGTTATGCGGGTACTGGCAGGATTCATCGTGAGGTGAAGCATTGCGAACATAATCAGGGCTGATTAACTAGCCGACGCGCATTCTCTCCTCGAAATGTGTAAAAAGCAAACACTAATTGTGCGTTCACCCAGTCATTCCCTGTTTTTCACGGCCACGGGGACGGCAAAAGGGCTCCCGAGGGAGCCCTTTTCATTGCCGGTCAGGGACGGGCTCAGGCGTCGCCGCAGGCCTTCTTGGCGGCGGTGATCATGGGGGTAATGGTCATGCCCTGTACCACGATGGAGAACATCACCACCGAGTAGGTCATCACCAGGATCACCTGGCGCAGATCGACGTTGTGCTCCGGGATCATCATGACACCGGATGGCAGTGCCAGGGCCATGGCCATGGCCAGACCGCCACGCAGGCCGCCCCAGGTGAGGATGCGCACCGAGAAGGTGTTGTAGCTGCGGAACTTGCGGAACGTCACATAGGGCAGGGAGACGCTGATGAAGCGGGCGGCCAGGCAGAGCGGCACCGCGATGACCAGCAGGATCCAGTCGCGCCAGTCGAGGTCCAGCAGCACCAGTGCCAGACCGATCAGCAGGAACAGCAGGGCGTTGAGGAACTGATCCATCAACTCCCAGAAGTGATCCAGGTGGTGCTGGCTCTGCTCGGAGAAGCCGGAATGACGGGTCCAGTTGCCGATCATGATGCCGGTCACCACCATGGCCAGGGCGCCGGAGACGCCGATCATGTTGGCGAAGGCGAAGCCCGCGGTCGGGATGCAGAGGGTCAGCAGCAGCTCCAGGGAGCCGTCGTCGGTGGCGCTGATCATCACGTGGGCGATGAGACCCAGCACGGCCCCGAACAGGATGCCGCCGAGAGCCTCATGCAGGAATAGACCGGCCACGCTGCCGAAGGTGGGCTCCACGCCGCCAAAGGCCACGGCAAACACGGTGGCGAAGATGACCAGACCGACACCGTCGTTGAACAGGGATTCCCCCTCGATCTGGATGGCGATCTGGGGTGGCGCCTTCATCTTTTTGACGATGGCCAGTACGGCGATGGGGTCGGTGGGGGAGATCAGGGCACCGAACAACATGCAGTAGACCAGTGGCACATCCCAGCCCAGCAGCTTGGCGATGAACCAGAAGCCGTAGCCGATGAGGAAGGTGGAGAGCAGGGTAGCGGCTATGGCCAGAATGGTGATTTCCCACTTCTGGCTACGCAACGCCTTGAGGTTGATGCCAAGCCCGCCGGCGAACAGCAGGAAGCCCAGGATCCCCTTCAACAGGAAGTTCTGGAAGTCGATGCTCTCCATGGTCTTGATGGCGAGAGGCTCCAGATTGAACCAACCCAGTTTGCCAAACAGCACCAGCAGCGCGGAGATCAGCATGGAGCCCGCAGTGATGGCGATGGTGGTCTGGATCTTCACAACATACTGGTTGGCAAAGGCGATGAAGATCGCCAACGCTGCCAGGAAGCAGAGTGTGTAGTAGACGCTCATAGTTATTTTTCTCTTTGGTAAACAGCAAGCACGTATCCCTCTTGAGGACGGGCATAGGGTACTCCCGGGTTAGATCATGCTCATTACCTATTTATGGTTATATTTAATCGTCACCACGGACAGATAGACGGCTAGATTTCCATTTGATTTGATTGCTGCTAGGATGGGCATCACGCAGTTGCATGGATGTAAGGGGTACGAGCGGTGTCGAGCAGAGAGTCGAACAAGAAAGCGGATGTCACAACCAGGCTGGAAGCCTGTCTCAAGGAGCGGATCCTGATCATCGACGGGGCCATGGGCACCATGATCCAGGGTTACAAACTCGGTGAGGCGGACTATCGGGGGGAGCGGTTTGCCGACTGGCATACCGACATCAAGGGCAACAACGACCTGCTGGTGTTGAGCCGTCCCACCGTCATTCGCGAGATCCACGACCAGTATTGTGCCGCCGGGGCCGACATCCTCGAGACCAACACCTTCAACGCAACCCGCATCGCCATGGCGGACTACGAGATGGAAGCGCTCTCGGCCGAGATAAACCGGGAGGCGGCCCGCCTGGCCCGCGCCGTGGCGGACGAGTGGACAGCCAAGGACCCGGCCAAGCCGCGCTTTGTGGCGGGGGTCCTGGGTCCCACCAACCGTACCGCCTCCATCTCGCCGGACGTGAACGATCCGGGCAAGCGCAACGTCACCTATGACGAGCTGGTGGCCGCCTACACCGAATCGACCCACGCCCTGATCGAGGGCGGCGCCGACATCATCCTGATCGAGACCATCTTCGACACCCTCAACGCCAAGGCGGCCGCCTTCGCGGTGGACCTGGTGTTCGAGGAGCTGGGTTACAGCCTGCCGGTGATGATCTCCGGCACCATCACGGACGCCTCCGGTCGTACCCTCTCGGGCCAGACCACCGAGGCCTTCTATCACTCCCTTCGCCACGTCAAACCGGTCTCCTTCGGCCTCAACTGTGCGCTGGGGCCGGACGAGCTGCGCCAGTACGTGGAGGAGCTCTCCCGCATCAGCGAGACCCATGTCAGCGCCCACCCCAATGCCGGTCTACCCAATGCGTTTGGCGAGTACGATCTGGACGCGGTCGAGATGGCGGAGCATATCCGCGAGTGGGCCCAAAGCGGCTTCCTCAACCTGGTGGGCGGCTGCTGCGGCACCACCCCGACCCACATCCGCGCCATGGCGGACGCCGTGGCGGGCATCAAGCCCCGCGCCCTGCCGGATCTGCCGGTAGCCTGCCGGTTGTCGGGCCTGGAGCCTCTCATCATCACGGCGGACTCCATGTTCGTGAACGTGGGTGAGCGGACCAACGTCACCGGCTCGGCCAAGTTCAAGCGCTTGATAAAAGAGGGGCTCTACGACGAGGCCCTCGACGTCGCCAAGCAGCAGGTGGAAAACGGCGCCCAGATCATCGACATCAACATGGATGAGGGGATGCTGGATGCCGAGGCGGCCATGGTGCGCTTCCTGAACCTCATCGCCGGGGAACCGGACATCGCCCGGGTGCCGGTGATGATCGACTCCTCCAAGTGGGAGGTGCTGGAGGCGGGCCTCAAGTGCGTGCAGGGCAAGCCGGTGGTCAACTCCATCTCCATGAAGGAGGGGGAGGACAAATTCATCGAGCAGGCGAAACTGCTGCGTCGCTACGGCGCCGCCGTCATCGTCATGGCGTTCGACGAGGTGGGCCAGGCCGATACCCGGGCCCGCAAGTTCGAGATCTGCCAGCGCGCCTACCGCATTCTGGTGGACCGCGTCGGCTTCCCGCCGGAAGACATCATCTTCGACCCCAACATCTTCGCGGTGGCGACCGGCATCGACGAGCACAACAACTACGCGGTGGACTTCATCGAGGCGGTGAAGGACATCAAAACGCACCTGCCCCACGCCATGATCTCCGGCGGCGTCTCCAACGTCTCCTTCTCCTTCCGTGGCAACGAGCCGGTGCGCGAAGCCATCCACGCCGTCTTCCTCTACCACGCCATCAGGAACGGCATGGACATGGGGATCGTCAACGCGGGCCAGCTTGCCATCTACGAAGACATCCCGGTCGAGCTCAAAGAGAAGGTCGAGGCGGTGGTGCTGAACCTCAACGACAACGCCACCGAGGCGCTGCTGGCCATCGCAGAGAAGTATCGCGGCGCGGGTGCCCAGGCGGAGGATCCGCGGGATCAGGAGTGGCGTAGCTGGCCGGTGGGCAAGCGGCTCGAACACGCCCTGGTCAAGGGGATCACCGACTTTATCGAGGAGGATACCGAGGAGGCGCGCGCCCAGGCCGAGAAGCCGCTGCACGTCATCGAGGGGCCGCTGATGGATGGCATGAATGTGGTGGGCGATCTGTTCGGCGCCGGCAAGATGTTCCTGCCCCAGGTGGTGAAGTCGGCCCGGGTGATGAAGCGGGCGGTGGCCTACCTGCAACCCTACATCGAGGCGGAGAAGTCCGGCGGTTCCAGCAACGGCAAAATCGTGCTGGCCACCGTCAAGGGCGACGTGCACGACATCGGCAAGAACATCGTCGGGGTGGTGCTCCAGTGCAACAACTTCGAGATCGTGGATCTCGGGGTCATGGTCTCCTGCGAGACCATCCTCAAGACGGCCCGGGAAGTGAACGCCGATATCATCGGCCTGTCGGGCCTCATCACTCCGTCCCTGGACGAGATGGTGCACGTAGCGAAAGAGATGGAGCGTCAGGGGTTCAAGCTGCCGCTGCTCATCGGCGGTGCCACCACTTCCAAGGCCCACACCGCGGTGAAGATAGAGCAGAACTACTCCGAGCCTGTGGTCTATGTCTCCAACGCCTCCCGCGCCGTGGGGGTGGCCCAGAGCCTGCTGAGCCCGGAGCTCAAGCCCGCCTTCGTCGCCCGCATCGACAAGGAGTACGAGATTGCCCGGGATCAGCATGCCCGCAAGCAGCCGCGCTCCAAGCCGGTTTCCCTGGCCCATGCCCGGGCCAACCGCCATCAGCTGGACTGGGTCGGTTATGAGCCCCCGGCGCCCCGGGAGCCCGGCGTGCAGACCTTCGAAAACGTGCCCATCTCTGTGCTGCGCCCCTATATCGACTGGACGCCGTTTTTCCTGAGCTGGGAGCTGGCGGGCAAGTTCCCCCGCATCCTGGAAGATGAGGTGGTGGGGGAGGAGGCGACGCGCCTCTACGCCGACGCCAACGCCATGCTGGATCAGCTGGAGAAGGATCAGAGCGTGCGCTGCGCCGGTATCGTCGGCCTGTTCCCCGCCAACGCCGTGGGGGACAGCATCGAGGTCTACACCGACGAGACCCGCACCCAGGTGCGCAAGGTGCTGCACCACCTGCGCCAGCAGAGCGAGAAGCAGGGCTTCCCCAACTACTGTCTGGCGGACTATGTGGCGCCGAAGGAGAGCGGCAAGCCCGACTGGATCGGCGCCTTCGCGGTGACCGGCGGCATCGGCGAGGAGGCCATCGCCAAGGCCTACAAGGCGGACCACGACGACTACAACGCCATCCTCATCCAGGCGGTGTGCGATCGCCTCGCCGAGGCCTTTGCCGAATACCTCCACGAGCAGGTGCGCAAAGTGCACTGGGGCTATGCCCCGGACGAGGCGCTCAGCAACGAAGAGCTTATCCGCGAAAATTACCAGGGGATACGTCCGGCGCCGGGCTACCCGGCCTGCCCGGAGCACACCGAGAAGGGGAGCATCTGGGAGCTGCTGGGGGTGGAGCAGGCCATCGGTATGCAGCTCACCGAGTCCTACGCCATGTGGCCGGGGGCGGCGGTATCCGGCTGGTACTTCTCCCACCCCGAGAGCAAATACTTCGCCGTGGCCCAGATCCAGCACGATCAGGTGGAAGACTACGCCATGCGCAAGGGGATGACCCTGGCAGAGGCCGAACGCTGGCTGGGGCCCAACCTGCATTGATCCCCGTCTGCCCCGCCTCACGCGGTGCGGGGCAGACGCCGGGTACGCACGCCATATCGAGGTTGCCATGAAGATTGGATTTGTCGGTCTGGGGGCCGTGGTGCAGACAGCCTATCTGCCTGCACTCGCCGCACTGGCGGAAAATCCCAAGATATGGGGTTTTGATCCCGCCATCACCCTGCCCGGCGTCATGTCCGCCCCGACCCTGGAAGCCCTGCTGGCCGAACCCCTGGATCGGCTGGTGATCGCCACCCCTTCCCTGCTGCATCTGCCTGTGCTGGAGCAGGCACTGGCCAGCGCCATTCCCCTCATCCTGGTGGAGAAACCCGTGGTGGCCACCTTGGCCCAGCACGATCGTCTGCACGCCCTGCTGGAGGACCCCGAGGTCGCAGCCAGGGTGCTGGCGCTGGATCACTGGATGGCCCGCAATGCCGTCCAGCAGTTGCTGCTGAGCGGCAAACTGGATGAAGGCTGGCAGCCTCGGGAACCAGGCGGCGCCGGGGTCGGGCTGGCCACCCTCGCCGATATCAGCGCGGTGGAGGGCTTTTTGCTGGAACCCTGTGGCCTGGACGAGGCGGGGCATCCCTATGCCCTCAACTTCGCCACCGGGGAGCCGGATCGGCGGGTCCTGCGCCATCCAGACGGGGTGATCCTCGACATCGGCACCCATCTGCTGGCGATGATCCGGGAACTGCTGGTGGCCCTGGGTGGGGACGACCGCCTGCACCTGATCGCGGAGGGCGTCTGCGACCGGCTGGGGCAGCCCATCCGGCGCGGGGATCTGGAGACCGCCGAGGGGCGGGCCTGCCTGCGCGGCGAGGCGGCAGGGGTGCCCCTGACCCTCTGGCTCGACAAGTATGCCGGTCCCGGGGTGGAGAAGAAGGGGCTTTGCCTGCACTTCAAGGACGGGCGGCGCATCGAGCTGCTTCGCCGCGGCAACCTGGAGTGGTTGCACCATCACGACGTCGACGGGATGCGGGGCTGGCAACATGAGGGGCCCCTCTATCGCCACTGTATCGCCCAGACCCTGCTGGCCCCCGTGCCTTTGGGAGGCTGGGCCGGCACCACGGCGCGCCGTTTGCAGGAGGTCGCCCTGCTGCTTGAGTTGCAGCAAGGGCTGCGCGGCCCCCATTGACGTCGCTGTGCGTCATCCGGCATGAGGGCTGGTGGCTGGCGCCGTCTTGCAGAACGGTCCGTTCTTGAGTGCGGCACTCTCGGTTTTTGCCCGTTCTTGCAGAACCGCGCATGGTGAGGGGAAAGGATTGGCGTTGCCAGTCGTTCATGGCACCTTATACTCTCCAGTCCGATTATCAGGTCTGCCATTTCCATGAATATTGCCATTTTATCCCGTGAGCCCAACAACTACTCCACCCGCCGTCTGGTCGAGGTGGCCCGGGCCCGTGGGCATCAGGTCGAGGTGCTCGACACCCTGCGCTGCTACATGAACATCGCCTCCCACAGCCCCTCCATCCATTACGAAGGACGGGAGCTGGAGAGCTATGACGCCGTGATCCCGCGCATCGGTGCCAGCATCACCTTCTATGGCACCGCCGTGCTGCGCCAGTTCGAGATGATGAGCACCATGGCTCTCAACAGCTCGGTGGCCATCTCCCGCTCCCGGGACAAGCTGCGCGCCATGCAGCTGCTCTCCCGTCACGGCATCGGCCTGCCGGTGACCGGCTATGCCCACAGCACCCACGACGTACCGGATCTCATCACCATGGTGGGGGGCGCCCCCCTGGTGGTGAAACTGCTGGAGGGCACCCAGGGGATTGGCGTGGTGCTGTGCGAAACCCAGAAGGCCGCCGAGAGCGTCATCGAGGCCTTTATCCAGACCAACAACAACATTCTGGTGCAGGAGTACATCCGCGAGGCCAACGGCGCCGATATCCGCTGCTTGGTGGTCAACGGCAAGGTGGTGGCCGCCATGCGCCGCCAGGCCCAGCCGGGGGAGTTTCGCTCCAACCTGCACCGGGGCGGCACCGCCGAAGCCATCAAGATCACGCCGGAAGAGCGTGCCACCGCCGTGCAGGCCGCCAAGATCATGGGGCTGGACGTGGCCGGGGTGGATATTCTGCGAAGCGCCCGCGGCCCGCTGGTGCTGGAGGTGAACTCCTCCCCCGGTCTGCAGGGGGTGGAAGCCGCCTCCGGCAAGGACGTGGCGGGCAAGATCATCGAGTTCCTCGAGCTCAAGGCGAGCCGCAAGCACAAGCCGGCGGAATGAGTCCAAAACGAGTGTCAGACAGGTAAACACAGGGCGCCCTCGGGCGCCTTGTTGCTATCTGGCGGGTGGGCTGGAAGGCAGCGGGCTTGCCGGGAAGTGTCTCCCTTCTCCCGCTGTGTTGAACAGCCGGGGAGAAGGGCCGGGGATGAGGGGGTTATACCGCCCCGGGGGCGCCGGGGATCATCACCAGCCGGGCGCTGAAGACCCCCTCCACCAGGTGGGTCTCAATCTGCCAGCCCAGCTTCTCGCAGATGCGCTGGATGATGGTGAGGCCGCAGCCGTAGCCGAGGATCTGATCCGGCGCGGCGGCGGTGGGGTTGCTGATGGTGAGCACCTGCTCGTGCAGGGTGATCTCGATGTGCCCCTCGGCGTAGCTCAGGGCGTTTTTCAAGAGGTTGCCGAGGGCGATGGCGAGCAGAGAGAGGGGAGCCTGCACCTCGCTCTCCTCGTCCAGTTGCAGGCGAATGTCCAGCGTCTCCCGTTGCAGCAGGGGGGCGAGGCGGGTCAGCTCCCGGCGAATGAGCGGCGCCACCTGCTGGGGCGGGCGTTCCACGGCCTCCTTGCGTCCCAGCAGCAGGAAGGTTTCGGTGAGCAGGGCCATCTCGTCGGCGGCGGCGCGGATGCGGCTGACTGCGCGGGCTGCCGGGGCGGGCAGGTCATTCACCTTGCCGAGCAGGGCCGCGGATCCCTGGATCACCATGTTGGGGGTGCGCAGCTCGTGGCTGGCAAAGCGGCTGAACTCCTGTTCACGGGCAAACACGGCGGCTACCTCGTGCTTGCCCGCCAGCAGCGCCTGCTCTATCTCTCGCAGCTCCTGCCAGGGGGCATCGGGCACGAAGTCCCCCTGATCCGGGGTGAGGTGGGCGACCCGCTGGCGCAGCCGCTCCAGCGGCCTGGTGATGTGACGCACCAGCCAGATGCCGAAGGCGAGGCTCCCCAGCAGCAGGGCCAGGCCGATGAGGCGGGTCACCAGATGCAGCTTGGCTTCGTAAGGGTCCAGGTAGTCGTCCGCATCGTCGTTGAACACCAGATAGAGCAGCCCCTGACCCGAGGGGTGGGCGCGTACCAGGAAGTGCTTGTCCTCCCGGCCCAGCTGATGCTCGAAGAAGCCTGGGCTCTGGTAGGCCTTGAGCCAGGCGGGCAGGCGGCCCGCCTCTGTCCAGTAGCTGGAGAACTGGCGCGGGCTGGGGGCGGGGGCCGCCATTCCGAGGCGCAACCAGTCGTCGTCATAGCGGGTTGCCTCCGCCTCCAGCCAGTGGCGCAGGCTCAGCTCCTCCATCTTGTTCTCGGCCACCACCATCAGCAGGCTCAGGATCACCAGCAGCAGCAGACCGGCCCCTCCCAGCGCCAGCACCAGGCGCCGGCGCAGGCTCGGCAGGCCGGGGGCAAGGGGCGGCGTCGGGTTCGTCATGGGGTCACCAGCCGGTAGCCCTGGCCGTGCAGGGTCTCCAGCATGGGGGTGGGGAAGGGCTTGTCGAGGACATTGCGCAGGGCATAGATGTGGCTGCGCAGGGCGTCGGAGTCGGGCTCCTCGTCGCCCCAGACGGTGTCGAGCACCTCCTGGCGCGTCACCAGCTGGGGGGCGCGCTTCACCAGCAGGGTGAGGATCTGGAACGGGATCTTGCCGAGTTTGAGCTCGACCCCGGCGCGGGTGGCGCGGCCGCTGGCGGGATCCACCGTCAGATCGCCAAAGCAGAGCACGCCCATGTCCCCTCTGGGGCCACGCAGGCTGAGGGCCTCCAGGCGCACCTCCAGCTCCTCCATGGCGAACGGCTTGACCAGATAGTCGTCGCCCCCCGCCCGAAAGCCTGCCAGCTTGTCCTCCAGGCTGTCACGGGCGGTGAGAAAGAGCACCGGGGTCGCGATGCCGTCCGCACGCAGCCGCTCCACGGTACGCAGGCCGTCGAGGCGCGGCATCATGACGTCCATGATGATGACGTCGAAGCGCTCTTGGGCCAGCAGTTGCAGCGCGGCCTGGCCATGATAGGCGCAATCCACCCTGTGCCCGGCCAGCGCCAGATAGTCCATGATGGTCTCCGCCACCTGGGGACTGTCTTCCACCACCAGTATTTTCATGCTCTGATCTCCTGGTCTGTGCCGCTATTTCACGGCCATTTCACACCGGATGGGTCATCCTGTGTGCCAGTGTAACCCCGAGGATCCCCGATGAAGAAGTCTCTCTGCGCCTTCTGGTTATTGATTCTATTGCCTTTTGGTCTGGTGCAGGCGGCCGAGTTCAAGCTCACGGGCCGCACCACCTGGCAGCTTGGCCAGTTGATGGTCAACGGCATTCCCTTCGTGATCGATGAGCGCACCCGCTTCAAGGATGGCCTGGATGAGGACGATCTCGGCGGGACCTGGGTCGATCTGGAAGGGGTCGTGCAGGAGACGGCGGCAGGGGCGCGGCGGCTCGTTCGCGAGGTGGAGGCGCTGGAGGAGGAGGACGAGATGGAACTGGAAGGGCCGGTGGAAGGGGGACGGATCTGGGGTTATGTCACCTCGGATGGGAGCCTCTCCCCGTTCGAGGGACGCTGGCTGGAGCTGGAGTGCAAGTTTGACGGCATGCGCCTGAGCCAGTGCCGGGAGGATGACTGACCGGTCAGGGCGGACCGGGAAAAAATGCCCGTCCGGGGCCATAGTTAAACCTCACCCCGTGACCCCGGACCGCCTGCCATGACCCGAACCGCACTCTGCCTGCTGCTGTTGCCCTTCTGCACCCTTGCCGACGACGCCGAGCTCTGGCTGGTGGAGCTGGAGCACAACGACGGGGTGCGCCTGCAATTCCAGGGGGCTGAGCTGGAGCTCGGCAGTGCCGAACTGCACGGCGTGGCGCAGCCGGACGGGCTAGTGCCCGGCATGCACCTCGCGATCCAGAGCCGCTACGGCGTCGCCGAGACGATCCGGGTGCTCGACGGGGCGCCGGATCCGGCGCTCGGGGCCAGCTGGCGGCGGGCGGAGGATCGACTGCTCACTCATAATCAGCAGGCATTGCTGCTACAGGATCTCGGTGTGCTGGTGTTTGATGCTGACACTCGCTGGATCAACGGCAGCACCGCCGATCTGCAACCGGGTCGCCGCCTGGTGCTGAGCCGGGATGAAGAGGGCCGCCTCACCGACATCCTCATTCCCGACCCCGAGGATCCCCTCGACGCCGAAGAGTGAGACCTCTCTCCCTTTCCCCTTGTTAATGGCTTGTACTTTAAATTTCCCCACTTATACTGGCGCACATCTTGTCGGAGTGCTGACCGTCGAACGACGCTAAGCTGAGACCGTTAATTCGGGATCCGTGGAACCTGATCAGGTTAAGACCTGCGAAGGGAAACAAGGGTAACTTGCGGGTTACCGCGCCGGGGAAGGCACACCTTCCCGCCAGCTGGAGGCAGACCGCCTCTGGCTGGCACAGGCGCACAGGGGGAGGTTGTCCCGCCGGGCCGTCAGGCCTGCGGATCTGCCACACAGGGCAGAGGGACGGCAGAGCAGGGAAGATCCATGCCCGACTCACTCCCCCGAGCACACCCCGCCGCAAGTTCATCTTCTCCTCGAACTCCAGACAAGCAAACACCCATAACTTCAACCAGTTAATGTGAGTTTTGCTATGTCTACCAATGTTTCTGATACCACCAAATCCAGCCGCCGCGAGCAGCGCTCCAGCGCCCAGACCTTTATCGACAACTTGAAAGGGATGGCTCACCCCAACTCCCGCCGCATCTTTATCCAGGGTTCTCGCCCTGACATCCGGGTGCCTTTGCGGGAAATCCAGCTGGCCGACACCTTCGTCGGCGGCACCAAGGAGGCTCCCCAGTTCGAGCCCAACGAGCCGGTGCCGGTTTACGATACCTCGGGCCCCTATGGGGAAGAGGCCGCCCCCATCGACGTGCGCCGTGGTCTGCCGCGCCTGCGCGAAGCCTGGGTGCTGGAGCGTGCTGACACCGACGCGCTGGAGGGGCTGAGCTCCACTTTCACTCAGGAGCGGCTGGCGGACGAGGGGCTGGATCACCTGCGCTTCGAACATCTGCACTCTTCGCAACATAAGGCCCGCCGTGCCAAGCCGGGCCGCCGGGTCACCCAGCTGCACTATGCCCGCCAAGGCATCGTCACTCCCGAGATGGAATTTATCGCCATCCGCGAGAACATGGGCCGCGAGCGGGTGCGCTCCGAGCTCCTGCGCACCCAGCATCCGGGTCAGGGCTTTGGCGCCAGACTGCCCCAGAACATCACCCCCGAGTTCGTGCGCGATGAGGTGGCCGCCGGTCGCGCCATCATCCCCAGCAACATCAACCACCCGGAAGCGGAGCCTATGATCATCGGCCGCAACTTCCTGGTGAAGATCAACGCCAACATCGGCAACTCGGCGGTCACTTCCAGCATCGAAGAGGAAGTGGAGAAGCTGGTGTGGTCCACCCGCTGGGGCGCCGACACCGTGATGGATCTCTCCACCGGCCGCTATATCCACGAGACCCGCGAGTGGATCCTGCGCAACAGCCCGGTGCCCATCGGTACCGTGCCCATCTATCAGGCGCTGGAGAAGACCAACGGCATCGCTGAAGACCTCACCTGGGAGCTGTTCCGCGACACCCTGCTGGAGCAGGCCGAGCAGGGGGTGGACTACTTCACCATCCACGCCGGCGTCTTGCTGCGCTTCGTGCCCATGACCGCCAAGCGCCTCACCGGCATCGTTTCGCGCGGTGGCAGCATCATGGCCAAGTGGTGCCTGTCGCACCACAAGGAGAACTTCCTCTACGAGCACTTCCGCGAGATCTGCGAGATCTGCGCCGCCTACGACGTGAGCTTGTCGCTGGGTGACGGTCTGCGTCCGGGCTCCGTCTACGACGCCAACGACGAGGCCCAGTTCGCCGAGCTGCGCACCCTGGGCGAGCTCACCAAGATTGCCTGGGAATACGACGTGCAGGTGATGATCGAGGGCCCCGGCCACGTACCCATGCACATGATCGAGCGCAATATGACCGAGCAGCTGGAGCACTGCCACGAGGCGCCCTTCTATACCCTGGGCCCGCTCACCACCGACATTGCCCCGGGGTACGATCACTTCACCTCCGGCATCGGAGCCGCGCTCATCGGCTGGTACGGCTGCGCCATGCTCTGCTACGTGACCCCCAAGGAGCACCTGGGCCTGCCCAACAAGGAGGACGTGAAGCAGGGGCTGATTACCTACAAGATCGCCGCCCACGCCGCTGACCTTGCCAAAGGCCACCCGGGCGCCCAGATCCGCGACAACGCCATGTCCAAGGCGCGCTTCGAGTTCCGCTGGGAGGATCAGTTCAACCTGGCCCTCGACCCCGACACCGCCCGCGCCTACCACGACGAGACCCTGCCTCAGGAGTCCGGCAAAGTGGCCCACTTCTGCTCCATGTGCGGGCCCAAGTTCTGCTCCATGAAGATCACCCAGGACGTGCGCGACTACGCCGCCAAGCTGGAAGCCGTAGAGATAAAGCTGGTCGGCATGGACGGTCAGCAGGAGCGGGTGGTGGCCGAGGTCGAGAGCGGCATGGCCCGCATGGCTGAAACCTTCAAGGAGACCGGCGGCGAGATCTACCATCAGGCGGCGACCCTGAAGCAGGCCGCAGGGGAGGAGGCGTGAGCAGCGAGCGCGGGGCTGTCAGCCCCGCCGACCTGTCCGCCGTGACGCAGGCCCGCCCCGTGGTCTGGACCATCGCCGGGTCCGACTCCGGCGGCGGGGCCGGCATTCAGGCCGACTTGCACACGATGCATGACCTCGGCGTGCACGGCTGCTCCGTCATCTCCGCCATCACGGCCCAGAACTCGGTGGCGGTGAAGATGGTCGACCCCGTGCTGATGCAGACCTTCGCCGCCCAAATCGATGCCCTGGGGCTGGATCTGCCACCCGCCGCCATCAAGATAGGCCTGCTGCCGACCCGGCTGCACGTGGAGGTGCTGGCCCGTCGCCTGTCGACCGTCGAGGCGCCCTTCGTGGTCTACGACCCGGTGGCCATCGCCAGCACCGGTACCCCCATGGCGGAGCCCAGCATGCTGGTGGCGGTGCGCGAGCACCTGCTGCCACGTCTGTCGCTCATCACCCCCAACGGTCCCGAGCTGGAGGCCCTGACCGGCCTGCCCGCCACCAGTCCCGAGCTGGTGCGCCTCGCCGCCCGGCGGCTGCGCGAACTCGGCGCTCGCGCCGTGCTGGTCAAGGGGGGCCACCTTGAATGGGGCGGGGATCTCTGCCTCGACTACTACCAGGATGAGACCCGCGAATTCTGGCTCGCCGCGCCGCGCCTCGATACCCGCCACGGCCACGGCACCGGTTGCGCTTACGCCAGCGCCATCGCCGCCGTGGTGGCGCAGGACTATCCGGTGGAGGACGCCATCACCCTGGCGCGGGCCTACCTGCAACAGGGCTTGGCGGCGGCGCAGGGGGTGGGGGCGGGCCCGGGGCCCATCGCCCACCTCGGCTGGCCTGCCGATCTTGCCCACTTCCCCCGTGCCGTGCTGGCGGGATCACCGCTCGATCGCCGCTTCGGACTTTATGAAGCGAGCAGCGCCCGTCTGCCGCAGGGCCCCTTTGCGCCGACCGAACACAACCTCGGCCTCTATCCGGTGGTGGACTCGGTCAAGTGGCTCAAACGCCTGCTGGGGGCCGGGGTCAAGACCATCCAGCTGCGGATCAAGAATCTGCCCGCCACAGAGGTGGCGCCGGCCATTCGTGATGCGGTAGAGCTCGGTCGCCGCCATGGGGCGCGGCTCTTTATCAACGACTACTGGCAGCAGGCCATCGAGGCGGGCGCCTGGGGCGTGCATCTGGGGCAGGAGGATATGGAGACCGCCGATCTCGCCGCCATTCAGGCGGCGGGGCTGCGCCTTGGCATCTCCACCCACGGCTACTTCGAGCTGATGCGGGCCCGCGAGCTTGCCCCCTCCTATATCGCGCTGGGCCATATCTTCCCGACCAACACCAAGGCGATGCCTTCGCGCCCCCAGGGGCTGGCGCGGCTGCACCACTACCGCACCCTGATGGCGCAGTGGCCCACGGTGGCCATCGGTGGCATCAGCGAGGAGCGGGTGGCGGCGGTCAAGGCAAGCGGGGCCGGCAGCATTGCGCTGGTCTCGGCCATCACGGCGAGCGATGACTGGCTGGGCGCGACCGAGCGGCTGCTCGCTGCCGTGGGGGCGGGGGATGAACCGCGCTCGGCCAGCGTGATACGGGAGGCAGAACATGCGCTCTGATGCCGCTTCTCTCAGTGACAAAGAGTATCTGCGATACGGCCGCCAGCTGATGCTGGCGGAAATTGGGGAAGCCGGTCAGGCGCGGCTCAAGGATAAGTCCGTGCTGATCGTCGGTCTCGGCGGGCTCGGCTCGCCGCTCGCCCTCTATCTGGCGGGGGCCGGGGTGGGCACTTTGTGGCTGGCCGATGGCGATACGGTGGACTCCAGCAATCTGCCGCGCCAGATCCTGTTCGATAGCGAGGCGGTCAACCACTCCAAGGCGGAGCTGGCCCGCGAGCGCTTGGCCGCCCACAACCCGCTGGTGGAGCTGATTGCCATCAATCAGCGACTCGATGCCGCCAGCCTGCCGGAGTTTGTGACCGAGGTGGATCTGGTGATCGACTGCTGCGACAACCTCGCCACCCGCCAGGCCATCAACGCCGCCTGCGTGGCCCAGGGCAAGCCCTGGGTCTGTGCCGCCGCAGTGGGCTGGCAGGGGCAGCTGATGGTGCGCACCAGCAGCGATCACGCCTGCTACGCCTGCCTCTACCCGGCGGATACCGAAATCAAAGAGAGCTGCCAGAGCAGCGGCGTCACCGGCCCCCTGGTCGGGGTGATGGGCTCTTTGCAGGCGCTGGAGGCACTGAAACTGCTGCTCGGGATGCCGAGCCCGGTGGCGGGCACATTGCGCCGTTTTGATGCCCTGACCCATCAGTGGCAGACCCTCACGCTGGCTCCCGATCCCGATTGCCCGGTCTGCGGCAGCACCCACCCGGCCCTGGAGAATTAACCATGAAGATCCGATTGAACGATATCGAGCTGACGCTGCCCACCGGCCAGCGCCTGACTGAGCTGCTGGCGGTGCAGGAGATTTCCCCTCAGGGGGTAGCGGTGGCCCTTAACGGCGCCGTGCTGCCCCGTGGCCGCTGGGCCGAGACCCGTCTCAATGACGGGGATGAACTCCACCTCTTCACCGCCATTGCGGGAGGCTGACCCATGATGCTCGCCGTCCCATCTTCGCGTGTTCTGCCTTGCGGCGGCACTTCATCTCTTCTTACCACTGTGGCGGGAGGCTGACATGCTCAAGATTGCCGATCACACCTTCTCTTCGCGCCTCTTCACCGGCACCGGCAAGTTTGCCCGCCCGGAACTGATGGCCGCCGCCATCGAGGCGAGCGGCTCCCGGCTGGTCACCATGGCCATCAAGCGGCTCGAACCGGGCAAGGCCCACGACGATATCCTGAGCCCCTTGCTCAAGCTCGGGGTCAAGCTGCTGCCCAACACCTCGGGGGCCAAGACCGCCGCCGAGGCGGTGTTTGCCGCCCACCTGGCCCGCGAGGCGCTGGGAACGAACTGGCTCAAGCTCGAGATCCACCCCGATCCCCGTTATCTCTTGCCCGATCCCATCGAGACGCTGAAAGCCGCCGAGCAGCTGGTGAAAGAGGGCTTTGTGGTGCTGCCCTACTGCGGTGCCGACCCCGTGCTGTGCAAGCGGCTCGAAGAGGTGGGTTGCGCCGCCGTGATGCCGCTGGGTGCGCCCATCGGTTCCAATCAGGGGCTGGTGACCCGGGAGTTTCTCTCCATCATCGTCGAGCAGGCCAATGTGCCCGTGGTGGTGGATGCGGGCATAGGGGCGCCGAGCCATGCGGCCGCCGCCTTCGAGCTCGGCGCCGACGCCGTGCTGGTAAACACGGCCATTGCCGTGAGCGGCGACCCGGTCGCCATGGGCCGCGCCTTCGCCCTGGCCTGCGAGGCCGGCCGCAGCGCCTATGAGGCGGGCCTCGGCGCCCGCGCCCTGCAGGCCCAAGCCTCCAGCCCGCTTACCGATTTTCTGGGGGCGTTATGAGTCAGCATGCTAATGACCCCACCCCGACCCTCCCCTTGCCAGGGGAGGGAGTGTCGACTTCGCCCTCTTGTGAAGTAGGAGATCGGGGGGGCGGATTAACACCTCCCCCTTGTGAAGGGGGAGGCCGGGAGGGGGTTGAGAGAAAGTCGGAGAGTTTTCTCGATAGATGGCAGGAGCTGGAGTGGGACGATATCGGCATGCAGATCCGCGCCAAGACCGCCGCCGATGTAGAGCGGGCGCTGACTACCTCCCGCCGCACCCTGAGCGATTTTATGGCGCTGATCTCGCCAGCCGCCGAGGCGTATTTGCCGCAGATGGCAGCCGAAGCCGAGCGCCTGACCCGCCAGCGTTTCGGCAACACCATTGGCTTCTATGTGCCGCTCTATCTGTCGAACCTCTGCGCCAACGACTGCACCTACTGCGGCTTCTCCATGAGCAACCGCCTCAAGCGCAAGACCCTGAATGCAGGGGAGATTGAGCGCGAGTGTCTGGCCATCAAGGCGCGCGGTTTTGACAGCGTGCTGCTGGTGACCGGCGAGCACGAGCACAAGGTGGGGCTCGCCTATTTTCGCGAGGTGATGCCCATCATCCGCCGCCACTTCAGCACGGTGGGGATGGAGGTGCAGCCCCTCTCGCAGGCCGAATATGCCGAGCTGAAGAGCCTCGGCCTCGACGCCGTCATGGTCTATCAGGAGACCTACCACGCCCCCACTTACGCCCGCCACCACCTGCGCGGCAACAAGCGGGACATCGCATGGCGCCTCGCCACACCGGATCGGCTGGGCCGCGCCGGTATCGACAAAATCGGTTTGGGGGCACTGATCGGCCTCTCCTCGGATTGGCGCGCCGACAGCTACTTTGTCGCCGAGCATCTGAGCTGGCTTGAGCGCCACCACTGGCAGAGCCGCTACTCGCTCTCCTTCCCGCGCCTGCGCCCCTGCACCGGTGGGCTGGAGCCTGCCGTGGTCATGTCGGATCGCCAACTGGCCCAGCTGATCTGCGCCTGGCGCCTCTTCTCGCCGACGCTGGACTTGTCCCTCTCCACCCGCGAGTCGGCTACGTTTCGCAACGGCGCGGTGCGCCTTGGCATCACCCAGATGTCGGCCGAGTCGCGCACCCAGCCGGGTGGCTATGCCGAGGGGGATGCAGAGGAGCTGGAGCAGTTCGCCATCCACGACGACCGCCCGGTGGGGGAAGTGGCCGCCGCCGTGCGGCAGGCAGGGTTGCAGCCGGTGTTCAAGGACTGGGAACCGTTTTTAGGCCGATAGGGGCGGCTAGGCCCCTTTGCTGGTGGCATCCCGGCGTCCAGCCAGACTCCGTGCCTGTGGCAAGCAGGCACGGCTGCATCGTGTAATCGTCCGTTCCGAGGTATGGTGTTGGCGGCAGGAGCCGTTGTGTGGTGGCACGGCTTCGCCGTGCAGGACGCGAGGCCGCTGGCCTCGAAGGGGTTTCGCCCGCCCTTCGGGCTTGGGCGAGTGACTTTGGAAAGACCCAAAGTCACCAAAGGTCTTCTCCCCCGCCAATCCGACCGCTACGCGGTTTCCCTCGGGTCAGGAACAAGGTCGGACGGACCGCCGCAGACGGCACATCCCTGTGCCGGCTGCGTCTGCGCCATCATCCCTGATGGCGCTCCTGACCTTTCACCTTCCCCTCGGCGGATTGGAGGGGGAGCCCAAACCGTGCCCTCCATAACCTCAGGGCGTTGTCGTAGTCGTAGGGTGCAATAAGCGGAGCGCATTGCACCGCTATTGTGATGAGAGGTGCAATTCACTTCGTTCATTGCACCTTACGTTTTGCTTCGTTTGAACCACATTTAACAACATGGTTGATTGTCGGTTGGGCAAAGCATGGCGAATTACATACGGGCATGGCGACCGGGGGGAACCTGGTTTTTTACGGTCGTGCTGGCTGAACGCCAGAACAACCATCTACTGGTCGAACGGATCGATCTGTTGAGGAAGGTTGTCAGGGAGGTGCAAGAGAATCATCCATTCCGGATCCACGGCTGGGTTGTCTTGCCCGAACATCTGCATGCCTTGCTGGAATTGCCGGAAGGGGATACCAATTTTCCGTTGCGCTGGCGCCAAATAAAAAGCAAGTTTTCACGATCAATCCCCAATTCGGAGGCTCGCTCAGAATCTCGTTGGCAGCGTGGTGAGCGGGGTATTTGGCAGCGACGTTATTGGGAGCATTTGATCCGCGATCAGGAAGATTTCAATCATCATCTCGATTACATCCATATCAATCCCGTCAAACATGGATTGGTAACAGCCCCGAAAGATTGGCCATATTCCACCTTCCATCGCTGGGTACAACAGGGCCGGTATCCATTATCTTGGGGAGATACCGCCACGCCAGAAGATGCAATACCACATAACAATAAATAATCGGAATTAACGTGGTTAACGTAGGGTGCAATAAGCGGAGCGCATTGCACCGCTTTCATTATGATAGTTGTGAAGATAGAGGTGCAATTCACTTCGTTCATTGCACCCTACGGTATTATCACTCATGTTCTTCTTTTCCCGTCTGCTGTGTTTTTGATATTTCATTAGCTATATCAAGAACTGCTTTTGCATCGTATGGTTGCAAGTAATCAATTAGTGTTAACTTTTTTGTGACACCATTTAATGAGGTTCCCATAACTATTCCTTTTTTGTTGTCTGCATCAAGCCAAAACCTATCATGAATTTCATCTGTTCTGATGTCTTTTATTATTATGTCTGAATTAATGGATTTTAATATGTTGTGCATGGCATTTGGGCTGCGCTTTTTAGCGTCTTTAGGTTTGGGCTCTTGAGTGAAAAATGTGATGCTTTGCAGTGAGTCAGATAGCTCAATTATCATTTTTTTAAACAGATTCAGAACGCTTTCTTCGTTTGAGTAGAAGAATGCATCGATAATCATTAGGTTTTTCACACCTTTCAATGTACGGATAAATCCAAGAATTACGATCTCAACTTCATCTACAGTTATACCTGGGTGTAAGATAGAGTCACAGGTTATATGGTATCGGAATAACGATGATGGCCCATTCTTGATGAACTCTTCACGTAAAAGATCTTGAATGTGAGTGGTGTTTAGTCGAGTCAACATGAAATCTCGACTTAAATCTGGATTGTCATAAAAGCGTTGAAAAATATCTCTGCTATTAACTCCGTTGCTAGCGTGGCATGCAATGATTGTTATTTCCTTATCGCTCATAATGTCTCTTTTTAATAATTAATGTGGTAGTTTTGGTTGTTGGCTAGTGTACAGTCACCTTGGCAAAATTATCAAACTCTGAGTATTACATCGTGATAATTAGCGCGTCACGATATATCAGGGCTCAGGAGTTGTTGTGATAAAAATAGCCATAGTCTTCATCTGTTCACATGATAGAGAACGATAGTATTCGCTTTGCTACAGAAATCAGCCTGATGGCACAAGAGAATAAATAAGTGCATCAATAGGCTGGCCATGGAGGAATATACGGTTCCTTGCCCGACACTCAAAGGCGGCCCCGGCAGCGATGGCGACGTCTTCGCTGGCGCTGTTGCCAATTCCCATCACGATCTCCAGCCGAAATAGGCCCAACTGCTGAAAGCCAAAGTCACGGAGCAGGGCGACCGCCTGACGGGCGATGCCGCAGCCTTGGCGAGATTGCCTCACCCAATAGCCGATATTGCCGTAGCGATGATGGGGCGACAGCTGGTTGATACCTGCGCCACCCAGCAGTTGGCCGGTGGTGGCGCAGAAGATGCCCATGTCAAAGGCGCGTCCCGCCGCGCGATCCTGATCGCAGGTCGCAAACCATCCCATCGCCTGCTCCCGGTTGAACGAGGGAGTGCACCAGCTCATCCATTTGCCGACCGTCTCGATGGATTCGTGGGCCGCGCGGACAAACTCGTCGGCATCGCCCGCTTCGAATGGACGGATCATGAGTTTGGCGTTGGCATTGGCAAGACGCTGGAATGGCATCACTTATCCTGCTTCTTCAAGAAATAACTCACATGCCCCGGCGGCATATCGGGCAACTGGCCAAAGACCTCGTAACCCTGCTTCTGGTAGAAGGGGAGGGCCTGAAAACTGGTGGTTTCCAGATGGTAGTTGGTGATGCCCTTGCTTTGGGCGTACAGCTCCATGGCGCCGAGCAGGCGGCCGCCCCAGCCATCGCGGCGGATGCGTTCGTCGATCCAGAGCCAGTCGACGTGCAGCCAGCCCCACTTGATGTCGGCGATGATGCCGCCGTGAACCTTGCCCTCTTCATCCTTGATAAAGCTGGCGATCCGCTCGCGCAGATGGGTGCCGGCGTGATCCTTGTTGTAGCCCGAGAGACCAATGCGCAGCGCTTCGATCTCATCGTCCTGAGGCGGTTGGGGTGGGGTGAGTTGCATAGTGCTTCCTGCTTGATGGTGGTTGTCTCTAACGGGTTGCCGCTTCCAGCGCGGCTATCTCGCCGCCGCTGATAAGCGGCAGGTTGCGGCTGATCTGCTCTACCGGCCAGTCCCACCAGGCGATGGCGTTGAGACGGGCGATGGTGTCGTCGTCGAAGCGGTAGCGGATCACCTTGGCCGGGTTGCCGCCGACCACGGCATAGGCGGGAACGTCTCCGGTGACCACGGAGCGGGCGGCGATGATGGCGCCGTTGCCGACCTTGACCCCCGGCATAAGCAGGGCCTCATAGCCAATCCAGACATCGTTGCCGATGACGGTATCCCCCTTGTAGGGGAGGCTGCCAGGGGCGGGGGCGGCGCTCTCCCAGCCGTTGCCGAAGATAAAGAAGGGGTAGGTGGAGAAGCCGGAGGTCTGGTGGTTGGCGCCGTTCATGATGAACTTCACCCCGCGGGCGATGGCGCAGAACTTGCCGATGATGAGCTTGTCGCCGATGAAGGGGAAGTGGTAGAGGACGTTGCGCTCGAAGCCCGCCGCATCCTCCGGATCGTCGTAATAGGTGTAATCACCCACCTCGATATTGGGCCCCTTGATGGTGTTCTTGATAAAGCACACCTGGGGGAAGCCGTTCATGGGGTGGGGGTTGGCGGGATCGGGTCCGTGCATGGGGGACTCCTCTGGGATCTGGGCTCAGGCTACCCTAACGGAATCGGGTGGAGCCTTGCCACCCTTTTGTGCCCTCCGCTTCGCCAGTCTCTGTCGCCCCCTGCCCATGTGCGCATCGACCCGGGGCGGGTTTGTCTCTAGCATGGAGGGGCGGCGGAGTCTGGCTCCGTCAAAATGGATGATGGACGAAGTGCGCCTTGCACACTTCTGGCGGAGAGAAAAGATGAAGCTGCGTTCCTTGTTGATGGTGGGTGCCCTGCTGCTGGGCGGATGTGCGGTCAATCCCTATGGGGGGACGCCTGCGCCGGTCGGCGAGCCGGACAAGCCGGTGACCAAACCAGAGAAACCCGTGGCCGAGCCTGACAAGGCCGAGCCGGTGCCTGCTCCCAAACCCGTGGCACCGACGGGGCTGGCGGTCGCCCTGGCCGATGACTTCCTGAAGGCCGCCGATGTGCAGGCACTGGCGGGCAGCAGCCCGGTACTGCTGCTGATGGCGCCCCAGAACGGTACAGGTGAGCCCTTCAGCACCCAGCCCCTGGCGGTGGCCATGATCCAGCGCATTCAGGCCAATAGCGGCTTTCGTTTCGCAGACCCGGGCCAGGTGGCGGCCATCACGGGTCAGCTTGAATACCAGCAGGGGGGCATGAACCCCGCCTCCCTGGTGCGTCTGGGTCGCCAGACCGGGGCGGGTTACATGCTCTACGGGGATCTCCTCTCTGAAGGGGGCCGCTACCGGCTCGCCATGAGCCTGATGGATCTCAAGAGCGGCGAACTGCTCTGGAACGCCAGTCGATCCGCTGCCCGCTGATGCCGGCTCGCCGGATCCCGCTTGACCGGGATCCGGCCTTGTCCCCTTCTCCGGGGGCGGGAATACCCCTGTGGCGCCCCTGACGTCACAGGGGTTGGCATGTCGCACTGCCTGAGGGCAAAAAAACCTTCCTGACTGTCTGACAACCCTGGTTCTGACAGCATCCCCAATTGCTACCATTCACTTTGCCGGAGGCTTGTCCGGTGAACACGTCACCGACCGCATCCTTCCCGCCCGGCAGGCAGCTTTCTGCCCCTGTGCGATACTCCATGAGTCTTGTATAACAGGAGTACAGGGACCCACTCCCACGGATAGCAAGGAGCTCGGATGGCGCTCTCAGTGGCACAACTCTACGAAGTGATGGCCCAGTTGCCGGATCCCGTTTTCATCCTCAGCGAAGATGGCTACTACATCGAGTACATCGGCGGGATGGAGCAGCAGTCCTACCAGAACGGCAACCCGCTGATCGGCAGACAACTGCTGGACGTGCTGCCCGAGGACAAGGCGCAGTGGGTGATGGCGCAGGTGGCTCAGGCCCTCGCCAGCGGCCAAGTGCAGGTGGTGGAGTATGACCTCTCCCCCGCCGAGGTGGACGGCATCGACGCCGACGCCGGGCCCCAGGGAATGCAGCGTTTCGAGGGCAAGATAGCGCCCTTGCCCTCTTTATATGAGGGGAAGCGGGCGGTGACCTGGATGACCCGCAGCATCACCCGCCAGCACGAGCTGCAACAGCGGCTCAAGCGGCTCGGGGAGACGGATCAGCTCACCGGCCTCTACAACCGCCACTTCTTCTTCGACCAGTATCACCACAGGGTGCAGGGGCAGCATCTCACCGGCCTCATCATGCTGGATCTCGATCACTTCAAGCAGATCAACGATCGCTTCGGCCACCAGACCGGTGACAAGGTCCTGTGCCGGGTCTGCGAGTGCGTCTCTGCCCAGTTGCGGGGGGAGGATCTCTTCGTGCGCAGCGGTGGCGAGGAGTTTCTGATCCTGCTGCCGCAGATAGACGAGGGGATATTGCTGAAGGTGGCGGAGCGGATCCGCGCCGCAGTGGCGGCCATGGCGCCGGATCCCGCCCCCGTGACCGTGAGCCTGGGCACCACCCTGATCCGGCCGGGAGAGGATCTTGGCACCGTGCTGGCCCGGGCGGACGAGTGGCTCTATCGGGCCAAGCGGGGCGGGCGCAACCGGGTGGCCCACGATGGGGCACCCTGAGGGGCGCAGTGAACAGGAAAGAGGGCGACCCGGGGTCGCCCTCTTTCATTTGGCCGGGCCAGATCAGCCAAACAGGGTCGAGATATTCTGCCCCGCCATCAGCAGGCCGATGGCCAGGGCGCTGAACCAGACCAGGGTAGCGGCGACCAGGGCATAGCCGAGGGCGACGAAGAGCCCGTCCCGCTGCAACATGCCGATGGCCAGCAGCAGGATGGCCCAGGCGGGCATGGCGTTGGTGAAGGGAATGGCGCCCAGCGGCAGCATCAGCAGCAGGGCGGCCAGCATGATGAGCAGGCCGTTGCAGCGGTTGATGGTCACGCTGCCGGTCAGGATGAGCAGGCGCGGGCGGATGAAGCGGTCGATGCGGGCCAGCAGATCCGCCCCCTTGTGCAGGGTCGGCTTGAGGTGCTCGGCGGCGAAGCGGCGCTCCATCAGGAAGGCGGGCAGCCAGGGCACCCGGTTGAGGGTGATGCCGATGCCGATGAAGAGGATCAGCAGGCCAAAGGGGGTGCTGACGCCGGGAATGGAAACCGGCAGCAGGAAGGGAACCGTGAGCAGCACGCAAAACAGCAGCATGCCCTGCTCGCCCACCAGGGCCAGCATCTGGCGCAGGCTGATGTGGCTCTCCTCGATGGCGTGGGCGGTGGCCCTCAGGGTATCGGAGAGCGTGCTTTGGGGGTCGTTGAGTTGCGCGGCAACCATTCCTGAGATCCTCGTCTGTTGATGCCACTGCTGTGGCGCCGCCAGCTTACGGGGACGAGGTTAATCCCGGATGAATAACCCCGGGGAGCACAGATTTTTCCATCGGAAGCGGGGCAATGGGGCTGGTACAGCCCCCGTCCAGTGTGGGAGACGGGCGCTCTGATATGCTTTGCGCAGGTCTTTTCACCAAAGGATGAGCACATGAGAGGAGCGATGGGGATGGTGCCTGGGTTGCTGCTGCCCCTGGCGGGCTGGGCAGCCGAGCCCCCGGCGACGGGCTGGCAGCTGACTCCCTTTGCGGGATACAGCTCGGCCATCGACTTTCGGGCCATGGACGAGCCGGCCCCCACGCCGCACGGGAGCGACATCGACACCCTGCAAGGGGAGCGCTCCGGCAGTTGGGGGCTCTTCATCAGCAGGGAGGTGGATGACCCCGGCATGGTGGAGCTGCTCTACAGCCACCAGTCGACCCGGGTGTCCCCCGAACTGCCCGACAGGCTGACGGTGGACACCCTGCACTTCGCCGGGGCCCTGACTCTCTCGGACAACCTGATGGCCCCCTATATCGGTGCCGGGATAGGGGTCACCCGCTTCGATGCCTACGACAGCGAGACGGCCCCTTCCATGTCCCTGGCCCTCGGGGTGCAGCCGCGCCTGACCGAACATCTGGCTGTGCGGGCCGAGGTACGCGGTTATGGTGCCCTGGTCAACGACGACAGCCAGTTTCTCTGCAACCCCGAGATCTGCGCCTTTCGGGTGAGGGGGGAGCTGATCACCCAGTGGCAGGCCAATATCGGCTTGACCCTGAGGTTCTGAGCCTCATGATTGGGCTCCTTTGACCAGACAAGGCGATACGACTCCGTGCCATCCCTGCCCCGTGAACTGCCCGTACTGCTGACGCCAAGGGGGCGACTGCGCCCCTTCGATGGGCGGGATGCTGCCGATCTCTTCGCCATCTACGGGGATCCCCTGGTGATGCGCTTCGTCGGGGAGCCGCCGTTTCCCTCCCTTGCCACCGTGTCGCAGATGCTGGCTAGCGTCGAGCGGTTGCTGGCTGGCGGCGAGTCGCTGGAGTGGGGGCTGGAGTTACGCGGCAGCGGCCGCCTGGTGGGCACCTGCGGCTTGCACAGCTTTGCGGCCGGCGCCAGCCTGCGCCAGGCGGAGGTGGGCTGCATGCTGGCCCGCAGCCACTGGGGACAAGGTCTGATGGGGGAGGCGCTGAGCGCCCTGATCGCCTATGCCCGCCAGCTTGGCATCATCACCCTGCTTGCGGATATCGAACCGGACAATCTGCCAGCCAGCGGCTATTTGAGCGGCTGGGCTTCATCTGGCAGCAGGATACCTGCTACCGGTTGCTGCTGGGCGAGGAGATCACACCAGACCGCGCGTGACGCGGCTGAGGGGCTCGTTGACGTCGAACACCTTGTACTGCACCGCGCTGGCGCCCATGGCGAGCACCCGCTGCTCGTGCATGGTGGCGTAGGCGAGGGCGCTCCCCTCATCCTCGAACAGATAGATGCCGCCCGCCTCGCCGGTGCGCGGGTTTTCGGTCCAGATCTTGGAGATGAAGCCCGGCTCCCGGGTGATGGAGTCGGCCAGCGGCATGGCCGCAGCAGTGAGGGCCGGTCCCATCATCTCGGCGGGGAAGTTGAAATGGATCTGCAGCAGGCTGGGCATGATAAACCTCTCGTGGGCGTTGATTGACGGAATCCGCATCATAGGAAGCCAGCATCTTGGCTGCAAGAAGGCACATTTTCGTGGCATAGTTACCGCAAAGTAACCACTCACGAGCCATACCGTGCCCTCACTGCCCTGTCCCGCCTATCAGGTATTGCGCCTGCTGACCGGCAAATGGAAGCCGGCCATTCTGTTTCATCTGCGCGAACAGACCCTGCGCTTTGGCGACCTGCGCCGCTGCCTGCCCGAGGTGAGCCAGAAGGTGCTCACCGCCCAGCTCAAGGAGCTGGAGAGCGACGGTGTCATCATCCGCACCCTCTACCCCGACGTACCGCCCAGGGTGGAGTACAGCCTGAGCCCCCTTGGCGTCGCCCTGATCCCCCTGCTCCAGCAGATGCACGATTTTGCGCTGAACCACGTTGATCTGCTGGCTGGTCAGGGTCCTGTTTCTAGCGAGCCCGCAGCAACCAGCGGCTGAGGGCGGTGGCCGCCAGCAGTCGGTAGCCGAGCAGAGTGAGCGCCAGCAGCGCGGGTACCTTGAGGAGTTCCCACCACACCTGCTTGCCCTGGGGGCCGAAGATCATCAGCCACACCACCAGCATCATGTGCAGACAGTAGAGGCCGAGCACTTTGGGGGCCTGGCGCTCCAGCCAGCTGCCTTTGCCCCATACCGGGTTGGCCAGCAGCAGGCCGAACAGCCCCAGCGCCCAGGGGAGCGAACCCAGCAGGAAATCATGACGAGCGAGGGGGACGGCGGCAACGCGCAGCAGCCCTGCGGCCTCCAGGGCGTAGAGCCCCATCCCCGCCATCATCATCAGGGCGCAGCGCCTGGCGTCCGGCTGCCAGGCACGCAGGCGCAGCTCGGCGCCAAGCGCCACGAACAGCAGGGAGAAGAAGGGGCCGTTGCGGGTCAGCAGGGCCCACTCGCCCCCCGGCAGCAGCGGGCCATAGGAGCCACCGATCAGGGCCAGGGCGTAGAGCAGGGCCCCCAGCAGCAGGGCCAGCCTCGGCAGGCGGACCTGCTGGCATAGCCCCAGGATCAGCACTGCCACCATCAGGGCGGGCAGGAACCAGAGGTGGATCATGCCGCCCACCCACCAGACGTTGAGCGGATCCCCGAGCTGCATCTGCCACTGGCCTGCCATGGCGGGCAGGTAGCCCTCGCTCACCGCCGCGAGCGGGTTGAAGGGTATCAGCACGTAGAGCAGGCTCCACGCCAGCCAGAGCCCCAGCAGGGGTCGGCAGTAGCGCAGTGCGACCGTCAGCGGGTGGCCTGCGGTGAGGGCGGGCTGCAAGAAGTAACCGGCGCACAGGAAGAACAGCGGCACCGCGAAGCGGCAGAGCTGGTTGATGACGGCCCCGACCAGAGGGTAGGGCGTGCCGTCCCACAGGGCGGGGTCGAAGGGGTTGCTGAAAGGGGAGAGATGGATGGTCATCACGGCCAGGATGGCCACCACTCGCCCGCATTCGATGCTGGAGATGCGCATGATTCCTCGTGGCGTTCGGGAGCTGGGCGCACCCTATCAGCCGCAGGTGCTCCCTATCCAGCCGCCTGGTCGCCAACTGTGACCCCCATCGGAGGCCGGTTACCCTTTGTTACCCGAGGTGCGGGCAAGGTTACCGCCGCCGGGAGCAGGATCCCGTTTTGGTGTCGGTAAAAGGGCTAGAGCAGGGCCACCAGCACGGTGACCAGGGCGCCCAGCAGCAGCAGGGCGATGCCGCGACCGGCGGGGCCGTGCAGCTTGTTCCACATCAGCAGGCTGGTGAGGGCCAGCAGCAGCATGGCCAGGGCCGCCAGATCGCCCACCAGTTGCCAGGGCAGGCCGGTGCCCATGCCACGGTGCAGCCGGTTGAGGCTGGCAGCGAAGTTGGCCTGCTGCAGCTCGGTGCGCACCAGCAGAGTGCCTTCCACATAGCTGGCGGCCACGCTCTGGCTGAGGGTGACACCGCGCAGCTCCCAGCGGGCCGGCAGGGTGAGGGCGCCGGATGGTGTGGGCAGGGTCTGGGGCGGGGTGATCTGGGGTCGCCCCTCCTCGAACATGTCTGCATAACGCTGTTGCAGCAGGGCTTTCAATTCATCCGGGCTGGCCAGCGGCGTGCTCAGTACTATCTCTTCGCTCGATTTGGCGGTGTGGGGACCGGGCAGGGGCAGCACGGCCCTGTGTTGCAGCCAGAGGCCGGTGAGGCCGTAGAGCAGCATCAGGGTGAGGGTGGCAAAGCCGGCCCAGGCGTGGATGCGGCGCACCCACTTGTTGTTGTGCAGGGGGAGTTTTCTGCGTGTCATCGTTCGGTGCTTCATAACAATCTGGCCAGCGAACGCTGGCCAGAGGGGTCGGTAAACAGGGAGGATCAGAAGCGGTAGGCGGCGGTCAGGTGCAGCTGACGGGGCGTGCCCGGCATGATCTGGGCCGCGCTGGTGGCGCTGACGAAGTAGTCGTGATCGGTCAGGTTCTCCACGCTCAGCTGGGCTTCCCACTGGGGCCAGCGATAGCCGGCACGGGCGTCGAAGCGGGCGTAACCGGGCAAGGTGGTGGTGTTGGCGTTGTCGGCGAAGCGATCCCCCACCGCCGTCATCCCGGTCTCGCCGAACCAGCCCTGCTTGCCGCTCTGGTAGCCGGCGAACAGCTGGCCGTTCTGACGGGAGACGTTCATCGGCCGCTTGCCTTGCAGGTCCGCATCTGCCTTGACCTGCTCGGCATCCTGGATGGCGACGCCGCCGCGCAGATAGATCTCGTCGGTCAGCTGGGCACGGGCGCTCAGCTCGATGCCGTCGGTGCGCTGCAGACCGGTGAGGATCACCCGGGTGGGATCCAGCGGATCCTTGCTGCGCTTGTTGTACATCTCCAGCCGGTAGAGAGAGAGGGTGGTGGCGAGGCGGCCGTTCAGCCAGTCGCTCTTCACGCCCCCTTCATAGAGCCGGGTGTGCTGGGGATCCAGGTTGTTGTTCTTGTCCCCCGGGGTGATGCCGATAAGCTCACCGCCCACCGGGGTGAAGGTCTTGCTGTAGGAGGTGTAGAAGGCATGCTCCTCGATGGGGTTCCACACCAGGCCCAGGCGCGGACTCAGGCTGGTGACCGAGAGGGTCTCTTCCTTGTCGAGGTCGTTGCGGCGGCTGGTGACGGTGAAGTCGTCGCGGCGCAGGCCTGCCAGCAGGTGCCAGTCGCCCAGGCTGAGCTGATCCTGCACATAGAGGCCGACACCGCGCACCCTGTGATGGGCGTCGCTGGAGAGTTTCATGGCGCCGTCGTAGGTGGGCAGGGAGCCCGGATCATAGAGGTTGCCTGCCGGGATCGGGTTGGCGTTCTGGTAGAGCTTGGGGGTGCGATCCTGCCAGCCCTGCTCCAGACCCACCAGCAGACGATGGGCGATGGGGCCGGTTTGCAGCTGGCCTTCCGCCTCGGTGTTGCTGGTGAGGCTGCTGGCCTTGAGATCCTGCTGCCAGCGGGCGCGGGTCACCTTGTCACCCTTGACGCTGGTGACATAGGTATTGTCGAACTGGCTGTCGAGGGTGGTGTAGCCGAGCTGCTGGCGCAGTTGCCACTGATCGTTGATGTCCCAGGTGAAGCGGGAGCGGGTGGACTGGGCCACATCGTCGATGAAGTCGCGGCGGGTGTCGCTGTAGACGCTCTCGATGGGGACATCCGCCGGGCGACCATCGACGCCGGGAATGCCGCGATCCGGGGTGCGATCGTGCTCGTTGCGCTCGTATTGCACCAGCCAGTTCAGGGTGTCGGTGATCTCCCAGTTGACGGAGGGGGCCAGCAGGGTGCGCTTGCTGGTCACGTCGTCGCGAAAGCTGTCTTTGTCTTCCTGGGCCAGGTTCAGGCGCACCTGTACCCGCTCTCCTGCCTCGCCGTTGAGGTCGGCGGCGAAGCGTCGGCTGTCGAAGCTGCCGACCTGGGCGCTGACGCTGGAGGCCTGCCCCTTCTGGGGAACCTTGCTGACCCGGTTGACGATGCCGCCCGTGCTGCCACGGCCGTAGAGCACGGCGGCGGGGCCCTTGAGCACTTCGACCCGCTCGATGTTGCCAAGGTCGCGGGTGTATTGCATGTCGTCGCGCAGGCCGTCGAGGTAGAAGTCGTTGCTGGCGCTGAAACCGCGGATGGTGACGCCGTCAAAGCGGGTGTCGCCGCTGGCGTTGACGCCAGGGATGCCGGTCAGGGCTTCACTCAGGGTGGGCTGGCCGAAGGCGGTCAGCTCGCTTGCCTTGACGGTCTCGATGCTCTGGGGCACCAGCTTGGCCGGGGTGGCGGTACGGGTCGCGGTGGCGACCTCTTCATGTTGGCTGCGTTTGCCGACCACGGTCAGGGTTTCGTCTTCGGCACGGGGGCTGGTGCAAACCGCCAGCAAGGCGACGCCCAGCAAGGCGCGCGGGGAGTTGGAATGGTTCATCTGGGTGTGACTCTTTTTCGACCAATTGGCCTGAACTTGTTGATTTAATTGTAATTATTGATTTCTCTCATCGCGAGAGGTTGCTAATGATATTGATTTTCATTTGCCTTGCAAGGAGAAGATGCAAGAAAAAGAGATCATTGGCGGCAGGCTCTGAGGGGGCTGGAGCCTCGGGGAAAAGGCCGGGGGAACCTTGGTTCGGTTCGGAGGGGACGCTACCATGGTAGCCTCGCGCCTTGGCGCACCATCCGGCACACACAAGGGAGAGAAACATGGTCGAGATCATCAGGGCGGATCTGCACAACCCTCGCCACGGCGAGGCGCTGATCGCGATGCTGGACGAATACGCCAGGGACGAGATGGGGGGCGGCAGTGCACTGGCGGACGAGGTGAAGGCGAATCTGGCCGAAGCCCTGGCCGCGCGACCCGGTGCCCATGTGCTGCTGGCCTGGGTCGATGGGGAGCCCGCTGGCGTTGCCACCTGCTTCGAGGGCTTCTCGACCTTCGCCTGTCAGCCGCTGCTCAATATCCACGACGTGGCGGTGCACCCTGCCCATCGCGGCCACGGCATCGGCAAGCAGCTGTTGGCGGAGGCGGAGCGGCTCGCCCGGGAGCTCGGTTGCTGCAAGCTGACCCTGGAGGTGCTGGAGGGGAACAAGGTGGCCCAGGCTGCCTATCGTGCCAGCGGCTTTGCGGGTTATGAGCTGGATCCCGAGGTGGGCCGGGCTATGTTCTGGCAGAAGAAGCTGGGGTGAGAGGGTCGGCAAACATGATCTGCCGGGCTTGCCTCTGAGACTCCTGTCCCCTAGAGTGGCACCAGATTTTTCAATGTGTTGATGGAACCGGCCCGGCCGGGTGAGTGACATGACCCTTTATGCTTCGGATCAGCGAGTGACCCGAATGAACTCCGTACAGATGCGCACGATGAAGCATTGTCCGGAGCCGGTGGAGGCCCATACCTCCCATCCATTCATCGTGCAGTGACGACCGGATCTCGCTACCTCGCGGGAGCCGTGACCTTGCCGCACGACTGAACCAAGGCCATAGACGTTGCCTCGTCTATGGCCTTTTTTGTTGCCCCGCAGCCAGGCTGCGGGTGCGAGACAGAGCAGAGGCCCGCCCGGGTCTCTGCTTTTTTTATGGTCTGTCATGACCGACGGGTATGCTTGGCAAGGGCCGTGTCGTTGGCCAGAGAGGCTGACCATCTTCAAGAGGAAACAGTGCAATGTCACAAAATATCTATGATGAACCAGGGTTTTTTGAGGGCTATGCCCAACTGCCACGCTCCCTTCACGGGCTGGCGGGGGCGCCGGAGTGGCCGGCGCTGCACGCCATGCTGCCGGATCTTGCCGGCAAGCGGGTGCTGGATCTGGGCTGCGGTTATGGCTGGTTCTGCCGGGCAGCCAGAGATCTCGGGGCTGCCGATGTGGTCGGTATCGATCTCTCCGCGAAGATGCTGGCCCGTGCCGCCGAGCTGACCCGGGATGAGACCATCCGCTATCGGCAGGGGGATCTGGACGGTCTTGCGCTGTCCGATGAACCTTTCGATCTCATCTACAGTTCCCTGGCGCTGCACTACCTGCCTGAGGTGGCGCCGCTGTTTGCGGAGATCCACCGTGCGCTGGTGGCTGGCGGCAGCCTGGTGTTCTCGGTGGAGCACCCCATCTTCACCTGCCCGCAGCCGCAGGGCTGGCTGGTGGATGCAGAGGGACGCCGCTCCTGGCCCATCAACGGCTATCAGGCGGAGGGCAAGCGGGTCAGCAACTGGCTGGCGGAGGGGGTGATCAAGTATCACCGCACCCTGGGCACCTACCTCAATGCCCTTGTCGCCGCCGGGTTCCAGATCCGCCGCGTGGAGGAGTGGGGGCCGACGGCGGCGCAGATTGCGGCCACCCCGGCCCTGGCGGAGGAGGCGGAGCGCCCCATGCTGTTGCTGGTGTCGGCGTACAAATCCCTGGCCTGACGCAATAAAAAACGGCGCGCAGAGTGCTCTGCGCGCCGTGTCGTCAGGTGGTTGCCGACTTAGAAGTCGTAGCGGGCCGCCAGCTGGAAGTCATCCTTGGTGTTGAGCTTGCCGCTGTCATGGCTGTCGAGGTTGTTGATGCGGTACTCGCCGATGACGCGCAGGTTCTTGTTGAACTTGTACTGGGCACCCAGGGTGTAGTAGTCGATGGAGTCGTAGTCAGACTTGCCAGCCTGCTCCACCTTCTGCTTGTTCCACAGGGCCATCAGGCCGAAGCCGCTCTCGAAGTTGTAACCCAGCGCCCCTTCCCAGCCGGTGTGATCCTTGCCGGTGGCCAGGAAGTCGCTGCCGTCGGCATAGCTCAGAGCGGCGTAGAGGGCCTTGTTGTCGTACTTGGCGGAGAGCAGCCACAGCTTGGCATCCTCTTCACCGCTCTTGTCGCGGATGCCCACGTTGTAGGCGGTCCCCAGGGAGAGGTTGAACGGGAAGGTGTAGGCCACGGCGGCACCGTAGGCGGCATCGCTGTCCTTGCTGGAGGTCTCTTCGGTGTCACCGCCATCGAACTTGTAGCTGGTATCTACTTGGAAACCGTTGAACAGGCCGGAGTACTTCAGCACGGAGCCGGCGCGGTTGGTGGCGAAGGTGTCGGTCTTGGCGCCCAGTGCCTCGTTGCCGTAACCATCGGAGAGAGAGACATCAGTCCAGTCCGCCAGGAAGCCAGGAGCCCCCTTCTGGCGACCGAAGGTGACGGTCCCCCAGTTGGCGCCGACACCGGCGAACGCCAGACGGGTGCGCAGGTTGTCGGAGTTCTCGCTGACGGTCTTCTCGCTGTCGTTGATGTACATCTGCAGTTCGTACTGGGCCAGCGCCTTGAGACCCGGGTTGATCTCGCTCTCTACCTTGGCACCCAGACGGACAAACTGGTTGGCCCCCTGCTTGTCGCTGTATTCGTTCTTGATGTCACCGTTGGCGTCCAGCTCTTTCTTCTCGCCGAAGAACTGGCCGGCGTAGATGCGGCCGTAGAGGTCGAGCAGGGTGCTCTCGTTTTTGTACACTTCGACGGCTTGAGCCTGGAAGGCGGCGGTAAGAGCCAATGCTACTACTGTCAGCTTTTTCATCATGATCCCTTGTGTTGCAAGCTTTTGTTTTAAAAGACGGGGCCATGCTAGAAGTGACAGATGACAGTCGGGTGACCGTGCAATGAACAAACCGTGTCGGTTCCATGTCAGCGGGATGAAAACCGGGATTTATGTGGCTGGTCGCCACTTTTACGCGCAAAGGTTTGCCCTTGTGGTAGAATGCCGCCCGTTTTCGAGCTCCTAAGGTTGGATATGCGATGAGACGTGAACTGGCAATCGAATTTTCCCGAGTGACGGAAGCGGCTGCACTGGCTGGCTACAAGTGGCTCGGACGTGGTGACAAGAATATCGCCGATGGCGCGGCCGTGGCGGCCATGCGTCACATCCTCAATCAGATCCAGATCGATGGCGAGATTGTGATTGGCGAAGGGGAGATCGACGAAGCCCCCATGCTCTACATCGGCGAGAAGGTGGGCACGGGTCAGGGCGACGCCGTGGACATCGCGGTCGACCCCATCGAGGGGACCCGTATGACTGCCATGGGTCAGGCCAATGCCCTGGCCGTGCTGGCGGTGGGCGACAAGGGATCCTTCCTCAAGGCCCCCGACATGTACATGGAAAAGCTGATCGTGGGCCCCAAGGCGAGAGGCGCCATCGATCTCGATCAGGCCCTGGAGCTGAACCTCAAGGCCGTGGCCAAGGCGCTCGGCAAGCCCCTCTCCCGTCTGACCGTCATCACCCTGGCCAAGCCGCGTCATGACAAGGCGATCAAGGAGATGCAGGGCCTGGGGGTGCGGGTGTTCGCCATTCCCGACGGTGACGTGGCCGCTTCCATCCTCACCTGTCTGCCGGACAGCGAAGTGGACATGCTCTACGGCATCGGTGGCGCGCCGGAAGGGGTGATCTCCGCCGCGGTGATCCGCGCCCTGGACGGCGACATGCAGGCTCGTCTGATCCCCCGCCACCAGGTCAAGGGTGACAGCCCCGAGGTTCGCGCCCTGGGTGAACAGGAGATCGCGCGCTGCGAGGAGCTGGGCATCGACGTGAGCAAGGTGCTCAAGCTCGAAGATCTGGCCAAGAATGACAACGTCATCTTCTCGGCCACCGGCATCACCAAGGGTGATCTGCTGGAAGGGATCACCAGCGACGGCGTCATGGCGACCACCGAGACCCTGCTGATCCGCGGTAAATCGCGCACCATCCGTCGTATCAAGTCGATCCACTTCCTGGATCGCAAAGACAGCGTGGTACGCGACATCATCCTGTAAGCAGGAGAATGGCGGTGGCGGCAAGTCACGTACTCTCATGCCGTCGTATCAAGCCGATCCACTTCCTGGATCGCACGGACAGCGTGGTACGCGACATCATCCTGTAAGCAGGAGGATGGCGGTAGCGGCAAGTCACGTACTCTCATGCCGTCGCATCAAGTCGATCCACTTCCTGGATCGCAAGGACAGCGTGGTACGCGACATCATCCTGTGATGTGCTGACTCCCGCAGCAAAAAGCCCGGCACTGCCGGGCTTTTTGCGCTCTGCAGGGCGCCAGGGTGCCCGGGCAGGGATAAGGCTTAGGAGAAACCGGACTCCTTGCTACACTGCAGTGCCCCACAGAGGAAACATCACATGGAATGTCGTCAGGGATGTGGTGCCTGCTGCATCGCCCCCAGCATCAGCAGTGCCATTCCCGGCATGCCGGACGGCAAGCCCGCCGGTGTGCCCTGTGTGCAGCTCGATGCGCACCTGGGGTGCAAGATCTTCGGCCAGCCGGAGCGCCCGGCGGTGTGCGGCGGCTTTCGCCCCATGGCGGACGTGTGCGGCTCCCATCGCCAGGAGGCCATCTGGCTTATCGGCGAGCTGGAGCGGCTGACCGCCTGAGCCCTTGACCCTCTCCCTCGGGGAAAGGGTGTCTGCTTGTCTCCCTTCATCTCCGCCCCTTCTCCCGCAAGGGGAGAAGGGGGGACCGCCATTCGGAGTCATGAAAAAGGCCCCCTCGCCTGGCGAGGGGGCCTTTTTATGGTCGGCTCATGGTGAAGCCAGCTTATTCCTTGATGCGCTCGATGCGACCACCCAGGCCTTGCAGCTTGTGCTCGATGTCTTCGTAGCCACGGTCGATGTGATAGATGCGATCGACGATGGTGGCCCCTTCGGCCACGAAGCCGGCCAGCACCAGGCTGGCGGAGGCGCGCAGATCGGTCGCCATCACCTGGGCACCCTTGAGCTGCTGGGTGTCGCGGCAGATGGCCACATTGCCCTGCAGTTCGATGTCGGCACCCATCCGTACCAGCTCGGGCACGTGCATGAAGCGGTTCTCGAAGATGGTCTCGGTGACCATGCCGGTGCCCTGGGCGACCGCGTTCAGCACGGTGAACTGTGCCTGCATGTCGGTCGGGAACGCCGGGTAGGGGGCGGTCTTGATGGTGACAGGTTTCAGGGTGCGACCTGTCATGTCGAGGGTGATCCAGTCGTCACCCTTTTCAATCAGGGCGCCAGCCTCTTCCAGTTTGACCAGTACGGCTTCCAGCAGGCTGGGGTCGGTGTTGCGGCAGGTGATCTTGCCACCGGTCACGGCGGCGCCCACCAGGAAGGTGCCGGTCTCGATGCGATCGGGCTGCACGCTGTAGCTGCCACCGTGCAGACGTTCTACGCCGTCGATGGTGAGGGTATCGGTGCCGGCGCCCTGAATGTTAGCTCCGAGCGCGTTGAGGAAGTTGGCCAGATCGACCACCTCCGGCTCACGGGCGGCGTTTTCGATCACGGTGCGACCGTCAGCCAGGGTGGCGGCCATCATCAGGTTCTCGGTACCGGTCACGGAAACCATGTCCATCAGGATGTGGGCACCTTTCAGGCGGCCGTCGACGCGGGCTTTGATGTAGCCCTCTTCGATGACGATCTTCGCGCCCATCAGCTCCAGGCCGTGGACATGCAGGTTGACCGGGCGGGCACCGATGGCACAGCCGCCGGGCAGGGAGACGTCTGCTGCACCGAAGCGGGCTGCCAGCGGGCCCAGGGCCAGGATGGAGGCACGCATGGTCTTCACCAGCTCGTAGGGGGCGACATGATTGTTTACCGCACCGGTCAGCACGGTCACGTTGCCGTTGACCTTGGTGGTGGCGCCCAGCATCTCCAGCAGCTTGAGGGTGGTACCCACGTCTTTCAGGCGCGGTACGTTGGAGAGTTGAACCTCTTCGTCACACAGCAGGGTGGCAAACAGGATGGGCAGGGCGGCATTCTTGGCGCCGGAGATGGTCACTTCACCGGAGAGGGTGCAGGGGCCGGTGATCTTGAATTTGTCCATGGTTTACTTCTTTACCAAATCAGGAGGGCAGCTGGAATTTACGCTCGCGTTTCCACTCGGCGTCGGTATAGGCCTTGATGGAGAGAGCGTGGATCTCGTTGGTGGCGATCTTGTCCATCAGCGGGGCATAGATGGCCTGTTGTTTCTTGACCCGGCTCATGCCGTCAAACATGTCGCCGACGGCGATCACCTGGTAGTGACTGCCGTCCCCTTTGACATGGACTTCGGACAATGGCAAAGCCTCGAGGAGTATCGCTTCAATTTCAGAGACTTGCATTATGAGTCCTCAGTTGTGAGCGGGGTTGAATGAAAGAGGCTGGCCACCCCGTAGAGGTTGGCCAGCGTATGGAAATCGTTGGAGGCACCCACCAGTGTCGGAGTGGCACCCCGTGCCAGTGCCGCCTTGGCCCACTTGACCAGCAGGGCAAGGCCGGCGGAATCCAGGGTAGTGACGGCACCGAGTTCGAGCCGATCGTCCTGCCACCAGTCGGCGCGGCGTTGCCACAGATCGTTGACCTGCGGGGCCTGCAAGTCACCGCTCAGGATCATGACTTGATCACCAGCGGCTTGGCGTTGTGTTCACGCAGCTGGGCGATCACCGCATCGATGCCGTTCTGGCGAATGAGGCCGCCCAGCTCGTTCTGCTTGGCGGAGAGCAGGCTGATCCCTTCGGCAACCATGTCGAAGGCTTTCCACTCGCCGGTCTTGTTGTTCTTGCGCAGCTTGAACTCGAGGAAGATGTCCGGCTTGCCGGCCTCTTTCACGCTGACGTTGACGGCGGTGATGTTGCTCTCGGCGGCTTTGCCGGGCTGGACCTTGACGGTCTGCTTGTCAAAGTGTGCCAGGGCGTCGGCGTAGGAGCTCACCATGTACTCGGTGAAGACGTCCACAAAGGCGTCACGCTGGGCAGGGGTCGTCTGTTTGATCTGGTTGCCGAGCACCTTGTAGGCGGCGAAGCGGTTGTCCACGTAGGGCAGCAGCTCCTCGCGGATGATGACGCGCAGGTGATCGGGGTTGCTCTTCACCTGGGCCTGATCGGCTTTCAGGCGGGCAAAGGTCTGCTGGGCGGCCTGATCCACGAGGGCATAGGGGTCCGAAGTGTTGACATCCGCACGGGCGACGAGGGAGAACAGCATGCTGGTCATCAGACCCAGCATCAGGGCGATCTTCTTGAACATGGTTACTCCTTGGTTGCGGGTGTGTTGGCCGGGGAGGACTGGCTGTAGAGGAACTTGCCAATCAGATCTTCCAGCACGATGGCGGACTTGGTGTCTTCGATCATGTCGCCATCCTTGAGCATGCTGGTGCCCATCTCCTCATCGCTGAACCCCGGTGCCAGACCGATGTACTGCTCACCGAGCAGGCCAGAGGTCAGGATGGAGAGGGTGCTGGTCTCGGAGAACTCGCCGGCACTCTTCTGCATCTGCAGGGAAACGATGGGGACCTGGCTCTTGGGATCCAGGGTGATGTCGCTGACACGACCGACGACGACGCCGCCGACCTTGACCGGCGAGCGTACTTTCAGGCCGCCGATATTATCGAAATGGGCGCGCAGGGTATAGGTTTCTCCTTCCGGTTTGAAACTCAATCCCGCCACTTGCAGTGCCAATGCCAGAATGGCCGCGATGCCAGCCAGCATGAAGGCGCCAACCAGAAATTCTACTTTGCTGAACTTCATCTTTCCCTTATCCAAACATGACTGCGGTGAGTATAAAATCCAGACCGAGCACGGCCAGGGATGAGTGAACCACGGTACGGGTGGTCGCCTGACTGATCCCGGCCGAGGTCGGTTTGGCATCATAGCCGTTGAAGAGCGCTATCCAGGTCACCACCAGGGCGAAGATCAGGCTCTTGATGGCGCCCTGCATGATGTCGTCCTGCCAGTCGACGGAGGCCTGCATGGCGGACCAGAAACTGCCTTCGTCCACCCCCAGCCAGTCGACACCAACCAGCTTGCCGCCAAAGATGCCGATCAGGCTGAACATGAAGGCCAGCAGCGGCATGCTGATGACCCCGGCCCAGAAGCGGGGCGCCACGACCCGACGCAGCGGATCGACCGCCATCATCTCCAGGCTGGAGAGCTGCTCGGTGGCCTTCATCAGGCCGATCTCGGCGGTGAGGGCGGAGCCCGCACGACCGGCGAACAGCAGGGCGGTGACCACAGGACCCAGCTCACGGAGCAGGGAGAGGGAAACCAGAGGCCCCAGGCTCTGCTCTGCGCCGAAATCCTTCAATACGTTGTAACCCTGCAGGGAGAGCACCATGCCGATGAAGAGGCCGGACACCAGTATGATGGCGACGGATTGCACTCCCACCACATACAGTTGCTGCACCAGCAGCGGGAAGTGCTTGCGTGGCTGGGGTCGTCCTGCCAGTGCATGAAACAGCATGATGGTTGCCCGGCCGACGGCGTTGATGAAACGCACACCGCTGCGGCCCAACTTGCTTATCTGACTTGTCAACATCACAGATCCTGTAGCAGGTCGCCTGCCGGAAAATGAAACGGAACAGGACCGTCGGGCAATCCCTTGAGGAACTGCTCGACTTCGGGATTGTGCTCCTCGCGCAGCTGCTCCGGTGTGCCGTGTGCCACTACCTTGCGGTTGGCGATGATGTAGGCGTAGTCGGCGATGCTCAGCACCTCCTTCACGTCGTGGGTGACGATGACGGAGGTGATGCCGAGGGCATCGTTGAGCTCCTTGATGAGCTTCACCAGCACCGCCATGGTGATGGGGTCCTGCCCCACGAAGGGCTCGTCATACATGATGAGATCCGGATCCAGCGCGATGGATCTCGCCAGGGCCGCGCGACGCGCCATGCCACCGGAGAGCTCGGACGGCATCAGCTTGGCCGCCCCGCGCAGACCGACAGCCTGCAGTTTCATCATGACTATGGTGCGGATCAGCTCTTCCGGCAGGCCGGAGTGCTCCCGCAGCGGGAAGGCCACGTTGTCGAATACGGTCATGCCGGTGAACAATGCGCCACTCTGGAACAGCATGCTCATCCGTTTCCGCACTTCATACAGGCGTGAACGGGAGAGCGTGGGAACGTCTTCCCCGTCAAACAGGATGTGACCGGACTCAGGCTTGAGCTGGCCCCCGATCAGGCGCAGCAAGGTGGTCTTGCCGATCCCGCTCGGACCCATGACGGCGGTGACCTTGCCACGGGGAATGGTCAGGTTGATCCTGTCGTACAGCAGCCGATCCCCGTGACTGAAGGTCAGGTCGGAGATGGTGATCAGGTCATCGTTCAAACAATTGTCCATCCGGTATAAATGAAGAGCGAATTTTATGGGCTAGTCTAGGTCTAAGCAACAGCGAGGAACAACTATTGAGCGGGTTTCCCCCCCAAGCACGCGACAGTTTTATGTAACAACCTGCGTCAATGACCGCCCATTCCGCATCCGATTCGCTTATCTCGGCAGACTTTTTTATAATCCCGCAGCAAATTTCGGCCCGGAGCTGTGCCTTTATGTCTGTAAAGCCTGAAAAAGTGTCTGAATTGTTCGATTTCCGTCGCAGCGCCCGAGCGGTGCTGGACATAGAAAAACAAGCCATTGATGGACTCTACCAGTACCTTGACGAGGCGTTCGAGCGCGCCTGCGAGATGGTGCTGCGCTGTGGCGGCAAGATAGTGGTGACCGGCATGGGCAAGTCGGGTCATATCGGCAACAAGATTGCCGCGACCCTGGCCAGCACGGGAACGCCCGCCTTCTTCCTGCACCCGGGCGAGGCCAGCCACGGGGATCTCGGCATGATCTCAGCCGGGGATCTCATCATCGCCATTTCCAACTCCGGCGAGAGCGACGAGATCCTGGCCCTGCTGCCGGTGCTCAAGCGCCGCGGCATTCCACTCATCTGCATGACAGGCAATCCTGCTTCCACCATGGCGAAAGAGGCCAACGTGCACCTGTGCATCAAGGTGGAGAAAGAGGCCTGCCCCCTCGGTCTGGCCCCGACATCCAGCACTACCGCCACCCTGGTGATGGGGGACGCGCTGGCCGTGGCCCTGCTGGAGGCCCGTGGCTTCACCGCCGATGACTTTGCGCTGTCGCACCCGGGCGGGTCCCTCGGCAAGCGGTTGCTGTTGCGAGTGGGCGATCTGATGCACAGCGGCGAGCTGTTGCCCAAGGTGGGGATAGATGCCACCATCAGCCAGGCGCTGCTGGAAGTGAGCCGCAAGGGGCTCGGCATGACGGCGGTGGTGGACGATCAAGGGCTGCTTGCCGGTCTGTTCACCGATGGTGACCTGCGCCGCATTCTGGACCTGCAGGTGGATATTCATCACACCCCCATCAGCCGCGTCATGACGGTGAACTGTGTTACCGTAGGGCCTGAGATGATGGCTGCCGAGGCCGTCAAGCTGATGGAAACCAGGAAAATCAACGGGTTGTTGGTCGTGGATGGGGAGAGACACCCGCTGGGTGCCTTCAACATGCATGACCTGCTGAAAGCCGGAGTAATTTGATGCAAGACGTACCGACCCTCTATGGTCCGGTGACGCGCAGCCAGTACGAGAAGGCGGCGCAGATCCGCCTGCTGGTGTGCGATGTGGATGGGGTGCTCTCCAACGGCTTCATCTATATGGGCAATAACGGCGAAGAGCTGAAGACTTTCTGCACCCGTGACGGTGCCGGCATGCGTGCCCTGCTCAATGCGGGCATCGAGATTGCCATCATCACGGGGCGAAACTCCCGCATCGTCAGCGATCGCATGAAGAGTCTGGGAGTCCAGCACCTGGTGCAGGGTGCAGACCAAAAGCTGCCCCACTTCGAGGCCTTGCTGACCAAGCTCGGGCTGGATGCATCGCAAGCCGCCTATATGGGAGATGACACCATCGATCTACCGGTGATGCAGGCTTGCGGCCTGGGTATCGCCGTTGCCGACGCCCATCCGCTTGTGCTGGCGAAGGCGGATCTGGTGACGCGGCTTGGCGGTGGCGTCGGGGCCGTGCGCGAGGTGTGCGACCTGATCTTGCAGGCCCAGGGATTGGCTGACTATCAACCCGAGGCGTCGCGATGAACAAACAGACTGTGCTGTTCGGCCTGCTGTTTCTGGCTGCGCTGGCGGCCTGGCAGCTGGGGGAGATCGAGCTGGTCCCCGAGCCGACCACCAAGACGGAAAATTTTCAACCGGACTTCACCGCCAGAGAGTTGGTGACGACCCGCTTCAACGAGCAGGGCAAGCGCACCGAGCGGCTGGAATCCGAATATGCGGAGTACTACCAGGTGCTCGAGCAGGCCACTTTCACCAAGCCGGTGGTCTACATGTTCGATGACAAGGGCGCGGCCGAATGGAAGCTGACGGCCGAAACCGGGGTGCTCAACACCGATGACAATGTGATCCTCCGTGACAAGGTGCATCTGGACGGTCTGCTGCCCGCCTCCTTCATCTCCACGCTGGATACCTCCTATCTGGAGCTGGATCTGGTGACGCAGGGGATGAGAAGCAACCAGCACATCAGCATTGTGGGCCAGGAGTTCCAGACCGAGGGCGTTGGCCTCAAGGGTCACCTGGAGCGTAAATATTTCGAGTTACTGGATAAAGGCCATGCCACTTATTTCAATGAAAAACGTTAATCTGGCCCTCACGGCCCTGTTGCTGTGCGGTTCCCTGAATGCCAAAGAGTCCGACTTTGCCGAGAAGGTCTATGTGGATGCTGTCAAGCAGGTGGCCGAGATGCAGGACAACCGCATCACCTTCAGCGAGGATGTCATCATCACCCAGGGCACCATCAAGATTAAGGCCGACAAGGTGGTGGTGATCCGCTCCGGCGACAAGGGCGCCGAGGTCATGACCGCGTATGGCAACCCAGCCACCTTCTTCCAGGTGCTGGACAACGGCAAACCGGTTAATGCCCATGGCAACAGCATCCGCTACGAGCTTAAGAACCGGCTGGTGACCATCACCGGCAATGGCCAGCTCAAGCAGGAAGACAGCCAGGTGACCGGCGATCTCATTCGCTACGACATCGTCAAGCAGAAGATGATTGCCGAGAGCAAGGGGCCCACCCAGCGCGTCAAGACGGTGTTCCTGCCGGATCAGGTGGAGAACTTTGACAAACCCGCCGATCAGAAGAAGTAGGAAACAACAGCCATGGCAGTGTTAAAAGCAACGGGTCTGCAAAAGAGCTACAAGCGCCGCATGGTGGTCAGCGATGTGAGCCTGGAGGTGGGAACGGGCCAGATCGTGGGCCTGCTCGGCCCGAACGGTGCGGGCAAGACGACCTCCTTCTACATGATCGTGGGCCTGGTGCAGCGGGATGCCGGCCTCATCACCATCGACGAGCAGGACATCAGCCTGCAGCCCATGCATATCCGTGCCCGCAATGGCATCGGCTATCTGCCTCAGGAGGCCTCCATCTTCCGGCGCCTGTCGGTGTTCGACAACTTGATGGGGGTCATGCAGACCCGCAAGGGGTTGAGCCGCGAAGAGCGGGAGGATAAGGTCGAACAGTTGCTGGAAGAGTTCAATATCACCCATATCCGCGACAGCCTGGGCCAGAGCCTCTCGGGTGGGGAGCGGCGCCGGGTGGAAATCGCCCGGGCGCTGGCGGCAGAACCGAGATTTATTCTGCTCGATGAGCCTTTCGCAGGTGTTGATCCTATTTCAGTCATCGATATCAAAAAGATCATCCAGCATCTGAAAGAGCGCGGGTTGGGTGTGCTGATTACGGACCACAACGTCAGAGAGACGCTGGATGTGTGCGAGAAGGCCTATATCGTCAGCCACGGCAAGATGATTGCCGAGGGCGCGCCGGCCGATATCCTCGCCGATGAGCAGGTCAAGCGCGTCTATTTGGGCGATCAATTCAGTCTATAGTAAGGGGGCACCCCTCATTTTTGTTAGGTGACTGCCTCGCTGAACATAAGGATATCCCGACGTAGATGAAGCCGACATTACAGTTGCGTCTCGGTCAGTCCCTGACCATGACGCCACAATTACAACAAGCGATTCGTCTGCTCCAGCTCTCCACCCTGGAACTCCAGCAGGAAATTCAGCAAGCGCTCGACAACAACCCCTTGCTGGAGCAAGAGGAGAACGAGGCGCAGGAAACCAGTCAGGCAGAGACACAGGACGCCAGTCAACTCGACTCCAGCGATGCCATGGCCCAGGAGAGCATGCCGGATGAACTGCCGGTGGACACCACCTGGGACGAGGTCTACTCGGCCGGTACAGCTCAGAGTGCAGGCCCCATCCATGACGGGGAAGACAGCGTCTATCAGGGGGAGACCACCGAGAACCTGCAAGACTACCTGCTGTGGCAGATGCGGCTCACCCCGTTCAGTGATGTGGATGCGGCCATCGCCCTTGCCATCATCGATGCCATCGACGAATCCGGGTATCTGACTGCCACCCTCGAGGATATTCAGGCTGCAGTCAGCAGCGAGGAGGTAGAAGTCGAACTGGATGAGATCGAAGCCGTGCTCAAGCGGGTGCAGCATTTCGATCCGGTCGGCATCGCCGCCCGTTCGGTGCAAGAGTGTCTGCTGATCCAGCTCGGCCAGTATTCGCCGGACCTGCCCTGGCTCGACGAAGCCAGAGAGGTGATCCGCGAACACATGGACCTGCTCGGCAATCGCGACTACCGCACCCTGGCTCGCAAGACCCGCCTCAAGGAGAGCGATCTCAAGGAGGTGCTGGATCTCATCCAGCAACTGGAGCCCAGACCCGGCAACGGCATCATCCAGAGTGAATCCCAGTACGTGATCCCGGATGTGTCCGTGGTCAAGAAGGGCAGCAAGTGGGTGGTTGAACTCAATCCGGATTCTGCTCCGCGCATCCGTGTCAACGAGGCCTATGCGGCCATGGCGCGCAATGCCCGCAGCAGCACGGATACCCAGTTCATCCGTTCTCATTTGCAGGAGGCCAAGTGGTTCATCAAGAGCCTGGAGAGTCGTAACGACACCCTGCTCAAGGTGGCCAGCTGCATCGTCGAGCAGCAGCAGGGCTTTTTCGAGTACGGCGAAGAGGCCATGAAACCCATGGTACTCAACGACATCGCGGAAGCGGTGGAGATGCATGAGTCGACCATTTCACGGGTCACGACCCAGAAGTACATGCATACGCCCCGCGGCATTTTTGAACTGAAGTTTTTTTTCTCCAGTCACGTCAATACGGAGGGAGGAGGAGAGTGCTCATCGACCGCTATTCGCGCCCTGATCAAGAAGCTGGTGACGGCGGAAAACCCCGCCAAGCCGCTTAGTGATAGCAAGATCGCGGATTTGCTGGCCGAACAGGGTATTATGGTGGCGAGACGCACGATCGCAAAGTACCGTGAATCCTTGTTGATCCCGCCATCCAATCAGCGCAAACGCCTGGTTTAGGCAAACAAAAGGAAGACGTTATGCAAATTAACCTGACCGGACACCATGTCGAGATTACCGAAGCTCTGCGTGATTATGTGAACAACAAATTTGCCAAACTCGAGCGTCACTTTGACCATATCAACAACGTACACGTGGTGTTGAGCGTCGAAAAACTGAACCAGATCGCTGAAGCCAAGCTGCATGTCAGCGGGGGAGAGGTGTTCGCCAATTCGCAGCATGCCGACATGTATGCGGCGATTGATACCCTGCTGGATAAACTGGATCGGCAGATCATCAAGCACAAAGATAAGTTAAATCAAAAATAACTATGCAACTTGAACACATACTGAGTCGGGACTGCACCAAGAGTGCGGTCCCTTGTACCAGCAAGAAACGCGCGCTCGAGATCATCAGTGAACTGGCCGCAGAGCGCCTCGGCGCTTCCCGCCAGGTCCTGTTTGAAAGCCTGCTGGCGCGAGAAAAGATGGGCAGTACCGGGATCGGAGCCGGTATCGCCATCCCCCACGGCCGGATTGACGACGCCTTCGCGCCGACCGCCGTGTTGATGACCTTCTCCGAGCCCATCCCTTTCGATTCTATCGACAATCAACCGGTTGACCTGCTCTTTGCATTGCTGGTGCCGGAAAGCGAGTGCAAGCAGCACCTCAAGACTCTTTCCCTGATGGCATCCAAACTGGGTGACAAGGCCGTCTGCCGCCAGCTGCGCCAGGCGACCAGCGACGAAGAACTCTATCAGATCATGACGTCGGCCTGAGGCCGGGTCTGACACAGCCACGTTGGCGTGAGGGGACAAGATGCAGTTAATAGTAGTAAGCGGTCGTTCGGGCTCCGGCAAGACGGTGGCCCTGAGGGTGCTCGAGGATCTCGGGTACTACTGCGTGGACAACCTGCCGGTCAACCTGCTGCCCCAGTTGATCGTCTCGGTCGAGAGCCAATATGACAAGCTGGCGGTCAGCATCGACGTGCGCAACCTGCCGGCGAGCCCGGACAAGCTGGAAACCCTGCTGGCCCAGGTTCGCAACGAGGGGCGAGTGGAGTTCTCGAGCTTCTTCTTCGATGCGGAAAACTCTACCCTGCTCAAGCGCTACGGCGAGAGCCGCCGGCTGCACCCCTTGTCACGCAATCAGTTGTCGCTGGACGAGGCGATTCGGGAAGAGACCCATCTGCTGGCACCGCTCTCCTCGACGGCCGACCTGCGCATCGATACCACCAACCTCAGCATTCACGACCTGAGCGAGCTCATCAAGACCCGGGTGCTCGGCAAGAAGGAGAACGAGCTGGTGCTGGTGTTCGAGTCGTTCGGCTTCAAGTACGGCATTCCCAAGGATGCCGACTTCGTGTTCGATGCCCGCTTCCTGCCCAATCCGCACTGGATCCCCGAGCTCAAACCCTTCACCGGCAAGGATGAGCCGGTGGCCCGCTACCTCTCCAGCCAGCCCGACGTGATGCAGTTCATCCTGCAGATCGAGAACATGCTGGCGACCTGGTTGCCTCACCTGGAGCGCAACAATCGCAGCTATGTGACGGTCGGTATCGGTTGTACCGGTGGCCAGCACAGATCGGTATTCATTGCCGAGCAGCTGGCCGGCGCCTTCCGTCTGCTGGGCAAGAACGTCCAGATCCGCCACCGCACCCTCGACAAGAGTACACCGCAATTTTGATGGACCAATAGGAAGATCAGATGACCGTCTCAGCCTCGGTGGAAGTGAAAAACAAACTGGGCATGCATGCCAGACCGGCCATGATGCTGTTCGAGCTGGTGCAGGGGTTCGATGCCCACGTGTTGCTGCGCAACGAAGAGGGGGTCGAGGCCGACGCGGACAGCGTGATCGGCCTGCTGATGCTGGACTCCGCCCAGGGCAAACAGGTGGAGGTGCAGGTGGAGGGCCCCGAAGAGGTGGAGGCCTTGGCCGCCGTGGTGGCGTTGTTCACCTCGGGCTTCAATGAGGAGTAATACGCCTCGGCGTGCTCAAGGTGCGCTACGAGCCAGCGCCTTGAAAGCGGCAAAATCCCGACAAGCCAGCAGACTTCTGCTGGCTTTTTCGTTCATCAGTGCCAGAAACAGATCATAAAGTCCCATGGCTTCCTCATAATCCGCCTTGGCGATGGCCAGCACGAAGATGAGGGTAGCGCTCTCGCCGTTGCCCCAATCGATCCCCTGGGGGGCCAGCACGGTATAGACCAGGGTGCGGCGCGCCAGCAGGCCGAGGGAGTGGGGCAGAGCGATGCCGTCCCCCAGCATGGTTGAGACAATTCGCTCCCGCTCCTGCAAGGATCCCCGGAATCCGCTCTCCACCAGATCCTCCGCCTCAAGCTGGCTGCAGATGCGATCAAACAGTGCAGCCTGGCTGAGCGGTTCGGTGACCACCATGAAGTGGTCGGCATCGAAGTACTTGTCGAGCAGGTAGGGGCGGGTGCGATCGACCAGCACCAGTTTGCCGAGCTGCTCCAGCTGGTACTGGGTCGGGAAGGGGGCGACCTGCACCACGGGCACGTTCTTCTCGCCGGCCTTGACGGTGCTGATGACGAAGTCCTGCTCGATCCGCGCCAGCCCTTCGTAATCCCGCACCGACTCCAGCATGGTCAGCTGCAACTGGGGATACTCCCGCTTGATGCGGGCCTCCAGCACCCGGAAGGTGGCATTGCCCGCATCGCACAGCAGCAGCGCCTGGGGACGGCGGGTGTAACCGATGTCGTAGTGGCGCTCCAGTCCGACCCCGATGTGGATCACCAGATAGCCTATCTCGTGGTGGGTTAGCCGATAGGGAGTCTGCCTGATCCACTCCGAGATGGCCGCCAGCGTGATGTCGTAGGCGAGGGGATAGTACTGCTTGATGTGGTCCGCCAGCGGATTGTGGCTGCCGATCTGATATTTGACCCGCAGCAGCATGGCGCTGATATGGGTCTGCAGGTCGGCCCGCAGTTGCAGATCGCCGCGCAGGTCATAGGGGTAGTGCTGGTGGATGTAGGCCAGCAGATGTTCCACCAGCTGTTCGCTCTCGGCCGCCATGGCCGGGCTGAGCTGGGGGGCATCGGCGGTGAGGCGGGCCTGGATCTGGATGGCGAGACAGGCTATCTCCTCCTCCCCCGGCGGAGTCAGGGTCGGCAGCTCGCCATAGATGTCGCGGGCGACCACTGCCAGGGGCGGGGTGATGTCGTCGCTGGCAAACTGGCGCAACTCGTGGCCAGACGCCTGGCGAAGCAGGGCGACGGCACAGTAGACGGTGACTTGCTGCAGGCTCTCGTCGGCCAGGCGTAGCTGATGGCGACCGAGTTGCTCGTGAATGTGGTTGCCCACTACCTCCAGCGTCTTGCTGGGGCAGAGGGTGGGCAACAGGCTCTGGAGCGGATGCTGGTGCAGCAGCTCCTGGCAGAGCAGTTGGGTGAGGCAGGCGCGGATCGCCATCTCGCTTCCCGCAATGCGCATCCCCACCCTGGGTTTGCTGTCGATGGTGAGCCCGAAGTGGGCGAGCCGCTCCCGTACTTCCGCCATGTCCCCCTGCAATGCCGCCCGGCTCAGATACCAGGTGTCCGCCAGCTCGTCGAGTTTGATGCCCTGCTCTGCCGTCAACAGCAGGATCTGCAGGTGCAGCACCCGCTCGCGGCTGGTGCGGGGCAAGCCGCTCTCCTGCTCCTGGGCCGCCAGCAGCGCCTCGAACAGTTCCTGATTGTAGATCTTGAGCTGGTAGCCGCTGCCGCGCTGGTGGATCAGGTGGGCGCCCCGGGTGGTGATGAGTTCGTTCAGGGTCGCCACGTCGGTGCGCACGGTGCGGGTGGAGACATTGAGGCGGCGGGCCAGCTCCTCCTGCGGCAGCGGCTCGGCGTGGAGCAGGGTGAGCAGTTGATGGAGTCTGGGGTGGGGCAGCTTGATCATGAGGGGGGAACGGACTCCTGTCGCGGAATGAAAAATCGATGTTAACAAGCGGGTCATTAACAAGCCAGGCACCGGTGAGTGATCGGACCGGTGCCTGAGGGCTGTCAGGCCAGCAGCCGCTTCACCGTGGCCAGCAGGGTACGCACGTCCTCGGGACGGGTCTGACCGCTCGCGCTGTCGATGATGGAGCTGTAGATGTGGGGGATCACCTTCTCGATCCCGGCATCCAGCGCAATCCGCACTATCTCCTCGAAGTTGTCGAGATCGATGCCGCCGGTGGGCTCCAGCCAGAAACCGTGGCGAGCGCAGGCCTCGGCCACCGCCTGATATTCGGCGCGGCAGGTCAGCCCGCCCATGGGGAAGAACTTGACCGAGCTGCCGCCCATGTCCTTGAGCAGGGCGATGGCGGTGTCGATGGGGACGATGCCATCGGGCTGCTGACTACTGAGGTGGCCGGTGGAGATCTTCACCATCCCCGGGGTGCCGGTGGGAGAGACAAGTCCATTGACGAGGGTGTCAGACTGGCCGAGCAATGCCCGGCTGGCGCCGACGCCGGTGAATACCTGGTTGACGTGCTGGGGCTGCAGTTGGCGAGCCAGCTCGGCCACCATGGCGGACTGGCGCGGATCGCCGGCCCCCAGCCCGATGGAGAGGGCGTTATCGATAAGCTTGGCGTAGGCCTGCATGTCGGCGACGGCAGAGGGAATGTCCGGGTAGTTCTTGGAGAGCACACCGACCAGGACGTGGCCCTCGGCAGCCTCATAAATGTCGACGGCATTCTCTTTGGAACCTGCCAGCACGTTGAGGCAGACCCGATCGCGGTAGTAATTGGGGGTAAGAGACATCAGTTGTTCTCCTGAACGAGGTGGGCAATGGCGGAGTGGATCTGGTCGAGCTGGGGCAGGGTGACGCTGCGCACGTCTATCTCGATGTGCCCCTCGTTGGCCTTGTAGCCGCGGCAGTAGACGGCGGGGGTACCCTGTTGCAGACGAGAGACCACTTCCGCCGTGGTCATGCCGATCTGCTGGTGGTCGAAGGCGATGTCGGTGCGGGCGATGTCGCGCCCGGCGCTGTCCCACACCACCTTGGCGCTGACGCCGGGCAGCTGGTTGAGGCGCTCGATGAAGGGGGTCATCTTGGCGACCATGGCGGCGCCGCTCTCCTTCTCTTTGGCCAGGTAGCGCTCGATGGCGTGGGTCAGGCCGAGGATCCCCTCCTTGCCCACCTTCATGGCGCGGCCTATGCCGCCAGCCTGCTGCTTGACCCACTCCACATACTGACGTCTGCCGATCACCAGGCCGCTGGTGGGCCCTTCGATGGCCTTGGCGCCGCTGTAGATGACCAGATCCGCACCCTGGTTGTAGTAGAGACGCAGATCCTCTTCGGCCGCTGCATCGACGATGAGCGGGATCCCGTGGGCCTTGGCCACCTCGGCCGCCTCGGCCACCGACAGAATGCTCTTCTGCACGCAGTGGTGGGACTTGATGTAGAGGATGGCGGCGGTATTGGCATGGATGGCGGCGGCCAGCTGGGCGGGTGAGCACTCGTTGGCGTAGCCTGCCTCCACCACCCTGCCGCCCCCCAGGTTGACCATGGTGCCGACGGGGGCACCAAAGTTCACGTTGTGGCCCTTGGGCAGCACGATGTCGCTCGGCACGTCGTGGGCATGAGCATGCAACTGCTCGAGGCGATAGGGGTCGCCGCGCACTATCACGGCGGCCACCGACTGGGCGATGCCGGCGCTGGCGCAGGAGACCACCACCGCATCTTCAACGCCCAGCAGATCGGCCAGGTAGGCGCCGGTCTTGTTGACCAGATCCTTCACCTCGAAGTAGTGGCCGAGGCCGAAGTTGACCGCATCGACCACCTCCTGCTCGGGGGTGGAGACGCCGAGGATGGTCATGCGCCCGGAGGCGTTGATCACAGGTTTGAGCCGGTATTTCTCATACACAGAAGGCATGGTGTGATTTCCCGTAGTGAGTCAGAACCAGTTCGCCGCCCACCAGGGCGGCGAGAGGGAGCAGTTGCCGGTCACCGTTGCGGGTGCCGGCCTCGGTATCGGTAAAGAGAGTGGGGCCGCAGCTCACATCGAACAGGGTGATGTCTGCATCGGCGCCCACCTCGAGTCGCCCCTTGCCGGGCAGGCGCAGGGCATCGGCGGCCTGGTGAGTGACGCAGGCGAGCACCTGCTCCAGGGTCATGCCGATGGCGAAGAACTTCGACATCACGTGGGCAAGGCTGTAGACGGGCCCCTTGATGCGGTTCTTGCAGTAGATGTCTGAACTGATGGTGTGGGGCAGGATCCCCTGGGCAATGGCCAGCTCCGCCACTTCGAAGCTGAAGCTGGCGCCGCCGTGGCCGATGTCGAGCAAGAGTCCCCGCCACATCGCCTCGCGCACCGCCTGGCGCAGTTCACCCGCCGGGGTCAGGATGCGGTTGGGCTTGCCGTTGAAGCAGTGGGTCAGCAGATCGCCCTCCCCCAGCAGGGCGACGATCTCGTCCAGATCCGGCGGCGTGTTGCCCACGTGCACCATCAGTGGCAGGTTGCCATTGGCCTGCTGGATCTGCTTGGCCATGCGCAGGGGGAGCAGACCGTTCTCACCCACCACGCTGCCGCTCATGCGAGCCTTGATGCCGACGATGAAGCCGGGATGGCGCCGGATGGCCGCCTGGGCGAGGGCGGGATCGATGTCTGCCGGATCCGCCAGCTCGTTCTGGCGCAGCAGGCCGATGCGGGAGATGTTGAGCAGGGCGTGCACCCGGGTCTTGCAGGTGGCGGCTATGCGCTGGAAGTCGTCCACGTCGTCGGCCCCGGTACTGCCGGCGTCGATGACGGTGGTGACACCGGACGCCACCCCCACCTTGTCCGGCTCATCGTGATAGAGGGGGGAGGCGGGGTAGCAGTGGGTGTGGCCGTCGATCCAGCCGGCGCTCACATGGACCTGCCCGCCCAGAGTGAGGGTTTGCTTCGCCTCCGTGCTCTCTGGCAGCGAACCCAGCGCCGCTATCTTGCCATGCTTGATGGCGACGTCGACAAGCTGCCCGTTTCCCAGGCGTCCCGCCCTGATGATCATGTCGTACATGCTGATATCCCTCTTGGAACCTGCTTGCGCTCTTACTGCGAGGCCGCTTCCAAGGCTCATGTGCTGCTCTTCACCTTGCTGACGACCTCTCGCGACAGAGCGCAAACAGGTTCTTGAATGCCGCCCAAGAGACGGCCTTGGATTAAGCCAGGGCGATGGGGAAGAAGGTCCCGAACAGCATGGCCCCCAGAATGGCACCGCCCGTGATGGGCTTCTCCCAGATGTAGAACAGCAGGGCACCCAGCAGGGAGCCTATCCCGATGGGAATGGAGGCGCCCATGGCGGAGAGGATGATGAGGGGACCGAGGAAGCGGCCCGAGCTGTTGCCAGCCCCCATCATGACGTCTGCGCCGTAGGTGGAGTTGCTCTGGTTGATGGTGAACTTGCGCGCCAGGATGATCACGTAGCCGATGGCCATCCCAATCCCCATGCCGGTGATCAGGGAAGCGGTGAAATTTTCCACCGGATAGACGATGCCGGCCCCCAGCAGCAGGGCGGGCACCCCGAGGCCGACTCCGGTCTGGATGGCGCCGCCGATGTCGAGGATGCCCACCAGGGAGCCCTCGATGATGCGGGCGAACAGGAAGCTGGCACCGAAGGCGGCGACTGCACCATAGGCTCCCGTGTCCATGCCGGCTTTCAGCATGGCGACGAAGGCCACCTCGTTGAAGGCGCCGACCCCGTAGAGGTAGAACATGTGGGTACCGGCGAAGACGCCGGAAGAGAGCAGACCGACAAAGATGGGGAAGGACCAGTCGGCATACCAGAAGTTGTTTCTCAGTTTCTCATCCATGGTGTGCTTCCTTATTTGCCGCTCATGAGGTTGTGGACGTTTTCCAGCCACAGGGGAACGCCCAGGTGGAAGGATTCAATGAGTTTCATGTCAAAGCCGCGGAAGAAGCCGCTCAGCACGAACAGCAGGACGATGGCACTCATCATCACCTTGGTGACGTGGTTCCAGCCGCTCTCCTCCACCCCCTTGCCGATCAGGATGCCAAGCACCAGGCCTGGTACCGCGTTGCCCATGATGAGCTGGGCCAGACCGCCGAAGATGGTGGCCCAGAAGCCGGACTTCTTGCCTGCCTCGATGGCGGCCAGCCAGAAGATCACCGGCATGACGGTGTTGACCAGCAGGTTGGCGGCGGGCACCAGTACCTTGACCGCGGTGACCTGCAGGGCGGCTGGCACGGCGGCGGCCGTGCTGTTGAGGAAGGCGACCACGATGGCACCTATGATGCCGCAGGAGATGGCCATCTTCTTCGGGTCATGGAGGGTGGTGGCGAGATCCCGGTTCTTGATCATCAGGGCCGCTGCACCCCAGTTCGGCAGGATGCGGTGATCCACGTCCTGGGTGAAGGCGCCGGCCGCGACCGTGGAGGCCCAGGCGTTGAAGAAGAAGCCAAGGCCGAACGAGAAGTGGGAGGCGGGGTCCCCTTCGCAGGAGTTGAGCTCGCCCAGGGTACGGAACGCGCCCATCCCCTGCACGGTCGGGGCGTGGAACATCCGCGCCGCGCCAGCCCCCACCCCGACGCCTACCAGGCCGCCGATGATGAGTGACTTCATCAAAATGATTAGAAACATCCAACTTGTCCTTTTGGTTGTGGGGTCAGGCCCGGGTGAAATCCACCTTGTCGACATCCAGGCTGGTGACCTTGACGGTGATCGCCAGCTGGACCCGGAACTCATGGCGCTGGCGTGGCAGGAAGAAGAACAGGAACTTCTCCACCCGTACCGACTCTTCGGCCTCGAGCACCTCGACTTCGAGGGGTTCGAGGCGCAGCATCACCTTGGGGCTCTCCTTGAGCAGGCTGGGTTGCACCTGGCTGAGGGCGGCGGCGAACGCCTGCTGGCGAGTCGCCCCCTTGCCGTTGACCGTGATCCGAGTGGTGAAGTGTTCTTTCATCAGGCGCGTCCGTGTTTCTTGGCGAAGGCTTCGATCAGCTTCTGGCCCAGCTCTTCCTTGTCCATGAAGCCGAAGCCCAGTACCACGCACCCCTCGTTGATGGCGGTGACACCCTCCTCGATGGATCGCATGCCGTAGCGGCACTTGTAGCCGTACTTGGTCTGGGCCGTGATGGCGCCCGCGCCACCGCTGCCGCAGAAGGAGATGCCAAGGTCGGCCTGCTCCTTGTTCATCACATCACCGAGCTTCATGTCGGCGGCCATGCCGGGGATGACGGTCACGGTGGCGCCGGCGGCTTCTGCGCCCGCCCCCACTTTCTGACCCTTGCCGAGACGATCTCCAATCACGAGTTTGATGGCAGTCATTTAGCGTTCTCCTTTTACTGAGCTGAGTTCGTTTTCTTTGGCCACTTCAAAATGGACGGACAAGAGGTGTGCCTCCTCGTAGGCGAGGCGGTCGAGCCAGGCAACGACCTGCTCTGCCAGGCGCAGGGAGAGGGGGGAGATCTCCTCGAACAGGCTGAGGTCGACCTCCGGCAGGGATTCCCCGCTGTAGGAGCGCCACACCATGGCCTTGACGTGGGAGGCCAGCATCTGTTGCTGCACGTCGTTGGGGCATATGCCCTGATCCGCCAGCAGGTTGTGAATGCGGGCCAGGGTCAGGTCGGTCTTGCGCAGCAGTGCCGGGCTGTCCGGGGTCAGGGGGGCGTCATGGGTGTCGGTATTCAAGGTCTGCTCTCCAGGCTGGCAGAAAAGATGGGATCACCATAAAGCGGAGGAGAGTGCGGGAGGAGGCAGGTTTTTTCCGATTCGAAGTGGAAATCCGGAGGGAAAGGCATCAAAAGAAGCCCTTTTGGCGATCAAGAAGAGGAAAGGAGCGGACTGGCGGCAAGGGAGTGTGATCGGTGGCGGGTTTTGACGGCGCTTTCGCCCGATCGTTTATTGGCGCAATGTGTGAGCTGTCTCACGCACAAGCGGGGCCGGAGGAAAGCGGGCACAAAAAAGGGCCCTGTCGGGCCCTGCGAGGATCCGCCTCTCAGGTGGCGGGTGCCGCACTGCTGGTCGGCAGGGTCTGATTCTGGTAGCGCAGGTCCTCTTCGATGATGACATCGACGTCCAGCGGCTTGCCGTTGCGGATCACCGAGATGGTGAGCTTGGTGCCGGGGCGGCTCTCTACGATCTTGTCCATGACGGGACGCACGCCGGTGATGGCCTCTCCGTTGATCTTGAGCAGCACATCCCCACGTTTGAGACCGGCCTTGGTGGCTGGGCCATTGGGATCCAGGCTCTCCACCACCAACCCCTGCAAGTCCCCCAGGTTCAGCATGCGCGCGACGATGGGATTGATCTCGACGCTGGAGATGCCGAGGTAGCCGCGGATGACCCGACCGTTGGCGATCAGCTCGTCCATGATGCGCTTGGCCAGCTTGTAGGGGATGGCAAAACTGATGCCATAGCTCTCTTGATTGCCGTTGAGGTGGTAGGCGGCGGTATTGATACCCACCAGATCGCCACGGCCATTGACCAGGGCGCCTCCGGAGTTGCCCTCGTTGATGGCGGCATCGGTTTGCAGCAGATCCTGTCTGCCATTGCTGTCCGGCCCCATGCTGGAGAGGCCGATACGCCCGGTGGCGCTGATGATGCCCTGGGTGATGGTCTGGCCGACGTTGTAGGGGTTGCCGATGGCGAGCACCACGTCTCCCACGTCCGGCAGACGATCCGGGTCCTGAGGGATCACCGGCAGGTTGTCCGATTCGATGTAGAGCACCGCCAGATCGGTCAGTTTGTCGGTGCCGACCAGCTCTGCACTGAACACCCGACCATCTTGCAGGGCGACGATGATCTGGTCCGCATCGGCGATGACGTGATAGTTGGTGAGCACGTGACCGCGCTGGTTCATGATGACGCCGGACCCCAGCCCCTGGGGTCTGAGTTCGGCTTTTTCACCGCGATTGCCGGCGAAGCTGCGGGTGTAGATGTTGACGACGGCAGGGCCGGCGCGATGGGCCGCGTAGGAGAAGCTCAGCTCGCGGGCGTTGGTGATGAGGCCCGGCAGGGGAGCGCCGCCTCGAAAATTGGGAAACACCAGCAACAAAAGCGCAGCCATGGCGAGGCCAAAGCCGACGGACTTGCCCAAGTAGCTGATCAGAGGTGGGATTTTCATGTCTTTCTCGTCCGTACAGGCTGCGGGCAGAGAATAACATTATCGATGGATAAAAATCACCCGCGGCGGTTGCCGCGGGTGTGAGGGGCTTAACGGATCACCAAATAGAGCGAGGAGTCGCCGCGCTGAATGTTCAGCGCCAGGACTTCCGGCTTGTTTTTCAACACCTTGGTCAGTTCACCCATGGAGTTGATGCGCTGGCGGTTGACTCCGATGATGATGTCACCCTTCTGCAGGCCGGAGGCGGCTGCCGGTGAGCGGGGATCGATGTCGGAGACTGCCACGCCGGTCACGGGGTCCGTGATGGTGCTCAGCTTGGCCCCTTCCAGGGCCGGATGCAGGGCGCTGGCCAGGATCTCGCTGTCATCCGCCTTCTTCAGGGTGACCTTGACGGTCTGCTCCTTGCCGTCACGAATGAGGCCGAGCGAGACCTGCTTGTCGGCCCCCATGGTGGCGATTTTGGCACGCAGCTCGCCGAAGGAGCGGATGGGCTTGCCATCGATGCTGATGATGATGTCGCCTGCCTTGATGCCTGCCTTGGCGGCGGCGGAGTCAGGCATGACCTGGTTGACGAAGGCACCGTCCTTCTTGTTGTAGCCGAAGGTCTTGGCGATTTCGCTGGTGAGCTCGGTGCCGGTAATCCCCAGCTGGCCACGGCGCACTTCGCCGTATTTCACGATCTGCTCGGAGAGATCGCGCACCATGTTGGACGGGATGGCAAAGCCGATGCCGATGTTGCCGCCGTTGGGGCCCAGGATGGCGGTGTTGATGCCGATCAGCTCCCCGCGCAGGTTGAGCAGGGCGCCGCCCGAGTTGCCGGAGTTGATGGCCGCATCGGTCTGGATGAAGTTCTCCAGATTTTCGATGTTGAGGCCGCTGCGACCCAGGGCGCTGACAATGCCGGAGGTGACGGTCTGGCCCAGGCCGAACGGGTTGCCGATGGCCAGCGCGTAGTCACCGACTCTCAGCTCGTCGGAGTCGGCGAACTTGATCTGCACCAGATCCTCGGCCTTGATTTGCAGCAGGGCGATATCCGACTGTTTGTCTTCCCCTATTTTCTTGGCCGCATACTCACGGCCATCCTTCAGGTTGACCTTGATCTCGTCCGCCTCGTGGACCACGTGGGCGTTGGTGATCACGTAGCCTTTCTTGGCATCGATGATGACGCCGGAACCAAGCGCCTGGAAGGGCTGCTCGCTCACCTGCTCGTCAGGCATGTTGGGGCCGAAGAAGAAGCGGAATTGTTCCGGCAGGCGTTGGCGGGTGATCTTCTTGCCAGAGACGGAGATGTTGACCACGGCAGGGGTCACCTGCTCGAGGACGGGGGCCAGGCTCGGCATCTCCTGGTTGTTCGCCATCAGGGGCAGTGCGGCCTGCGCCGGTGCTGAGGACATGGCGATACCGACACTGAGGGCTAAGACACTGAATACAGAAAGAGATTTACGCATATGAGAAACAGCTCCCAGAAAAAGTTGCAGTGCAATCGTCAAGGTCTGACCACGATAAAGCGTAATTAGTTCAACCGACGATCAGCCCGGCTGCTTGAGCAGGCCGGACGCACCGGCGTAATCGCGGGGAGGAAGGCCCGGCTCCTCGCTGTTGGCGGCATCGCCTGTTTCTTCCACTTCGGGTTCGCGGAACAGTGGTTCCTGTACCTTGGCCAGGAACTTGCTCTGTTCCGCCATGTGGCGATAAAGGGTCTGGTACTGTTCGGCCAGTTGCTCCATCAGGGCGGCGCTGTCGGCGAAGTGGGTGGTGATCTGCCCCTGGTAGCTTTCCAGCTCCTTGTGGGCTTTTTTCAGCTCCTGTTCCAGGCGTCCGGCATCCCGGCTACGGACAGAGAAGCGGCCGATCAGCACGCCGATGATCAGGGCGGCGATCGCCAGCAGGATCCCGTTAAACAGAGTCATAGAAGCTCCTTGTTACAGCTAACACGATGAATTTGAAGCGGTCGGATGGACCGCAACGCCTCGTTGGCACTATACCGTGCCCCCCGAGAGCGTGATACCATTTTGTCCCTCATTCAGGGACTTGGAGGCGGTTTACAGGATGACCCCGCAGCAAAAATATCAGCAGGATTTGCAGCGCCCCGGCTTTGTGGCCGATCCGGCCCAGGCCATGGCAGTCGCCCGCCTGGAGCGACTCTATCAGGATCTGTGCGCAAGCCCGACTCCGACCAGATCCCGTGGCCTGCTAGGTTGGCTGCAAAAGCCGAAAACCCGTGACCCCGTCCAGGGGTTATATATGTGGGGCGGTGTGGGCAGAGGCAAGACCTGGCTGATGGATACTTTTTTTGAGAGCCTGCCGGGGGAGCGCAAACTGCGCATCCACTTCCACCGTTTCATGCACCGGGTGCACGATGAGCTCAAAGGGCTGACCGGTCAGTCCGATCCGCTCAAGCTGATCGCCCGCAAGCTGGCCGACGAGACCGACGTCATCTGCTTCGACGAGTTTTTCGTCTCGGATATCACGGATGCCATGCTGCTCGGCACTCTGTTCCAGGAACTCTTTGGCCATGGCGTGGTGCTGGTGGCCACATCCAACATCCCCCCTCAGGATCTCTACCGCAACGGGTTGCAGCGTGCTCGCTTCCTGCCTGCCATCGCGCTTATCGAGCGCCACTGCGAGGTGATCAATGTCGATGGCGGTGTCGATTACCGGCTGCGAACCCTGGAACAGGCAGAGATCTATCACTTCCCGCTGGATGATCAGGCCAGGAGCAACCTGGATCGTTATTTCAGCCAGTTGACCGGGATTGGGCAGGTGACTGCCGCCGCACTGGAAATCAACCATCGCCAACTGAGTGCACTGGGCGTGGGGGAAGGGGTGCTTTATATGGAGTTTGAACAGCTGTGCTGTACTCCACGCTCCCAGGGCGACTACATCGAATTGGCCCGTGAGTTCCACACTGTCCTGCTGGCCAATGTGCAACCCATGGGCAGCGGCACGGATGACGCGGCCCGCCGCTTCATCGCCATGGTGGACGAGTTTTATGAACGGCATGTAAAGCTCATCATATCGGCGGCGGTCCCCATGACCGGGCTCTATGGCGAAGGCTTGCTGAATTTCGAATTCAAGCGTTGCCTTTCACGGCTTCAGGAGATGCAATCGCACGAATACCTTGCCAGAGTGCACCTTCCTTAGTCACAATACCGCGCCTGCCAGTCGGATGGGCATCTGCGGCAGGTAGGGCCGGGCGACATTTGCTAGCTTCATGGCAGTGAAATTAGCAGGTGATATTTAAGGCAACTTCACTTATAATCGCCCGGCCCACGTTACAGCTGTCGATAAGACAGCAATACTTTAAGCTTTACTTGTATTCGAAGGGGTACAGGTAGGCCATCGTTTGTTGTTTGTGGGAGAGCCCCCATAAGCAATTGGGTCTGTAACAGGTAATTGGGTTTAACTTAATGAAAACTTTCGTTGCCAAGCCAGAAACCGTAAAACGTGACTGGTACATTGTGGACGCAGAAGGTAAAACTCTGGGTCGTATCGCAACCGAGATCGCTGCTCGTCTGCGTGGTAAGCACAAAGCCGAGTACACTCCGCACGTTGACACCGGTGACTACATCATCGTTGTAAACGCTGAGAAGGTACACGTAACCGGTAAGAAATTTACCGACAAAATGTACCACGCTCACTCCGGTTTCCCGGGTGGTATCAAGTCCATCAGCTTCGACAAGCTGATTCAGCGTAAGCCGGAAATGGTAATCGAAGCTGCCGTCAAGGGCATGCTGCCGAAGGGTCCGCTGGGCCGTGCCATGTTCCGTAAGCTGAAAGTTTACGCAGGCGCAGAGCACGCTCATGCTGCTCAGCAACCTCAAGTACTGGATATCTAACGGGAACTGGCAACATGGCAGAAAATCAATACTACGGTACCGGCCGTCGCAAAAGCTCCACTGCTCGCGTATTCATCAAAGCGGGTAGCGGTAAAATCGTAATCAACCAGCGCTCCCTGGAGCAATACTTCGGCCGTCCGACTGCCCGCATGGTAGTTCGTCAGCCGCTGGAACTGGTCGAGATGACCGAGAAACTGGATCTGTACATCACCGTTAACGGTGGTGGCATCTCCGGTCAAGCTGGTGCGATCCGCCACGGTATCACTCGTGCTCTGATGCAGTACGACGAGACCCTGCGTTCCGAACTGCGTAAAGCTGGCTTTGTTACTCGTGATGCCCGTAAGGTTGAGCGTAAGAAAGTCGGTCTGCACAAAGCGCGTAAGCGTCCGCAGTACTCCAAGCGTTAATTCGCTTTTGGTACGCACTCTCAGGAGTGTCAAAAAAGCCTGGCAATTTGCCAGGCTTTTTTTATTGGTAATGTTACATGTGACAATGCTAAGCATACGTCACAAAAGACAAAAAATTGTGTATTTATTGTTTTTGCCCATCGACTCCCTTTCTTGTCAAATTGTTATCTTTTCTTTAAAATTTCCATGGTCTTTCTGTGTCAATTGCCACTCCGCTTCCATCGCAGTTGTCAGAGGGAGAGGAGAAGTAAACAGGGACACTATAAGAATGAGCGGAGTCCACATGGGAGAGTTTTTGGATGAGCAATGCGCCAGTTGATACCGGTCGCCGCAGATTTCTTACCTGGTCAACGGTTGCCGTTGGCGGTGTAGGAGCTGCTTTTACCGCAGTGCCGTTTATTAAGTCATGGAATCCGAGTGCCAAAGCCAAGGCGGCAGGCGCCCCGGTTGAAGTGGATATCAGCAAGCTGGAGCCGGGTCAGCTAATCCGCGTCGAGTGGCGTGGTAAACCGGTCTGGGTGGTGAAGCGTACCAAGCAGACGCTGGATGCTCTGGCTGCACACGATGACAAGCTGCGGGATCCTGCGTCAGACGAGCCACAGCAACCGGACTATGCCCACAATGGCTACAGATCCATCAAACCGGAAATCTTCGTGGCCGTTGGCATCTGCACTCATCTGGGATGCTCCCCTTCCTATTTGCCCGACAGCTTCGGCGAGCAGGTTCAAGGGGTAACTTCCGGCTTCTTCTGCCCCTGCCATGGCTCCAAATTCGACATGGCTGGTCGAGTGTTCCAGGGCGTCCCCGCACCGCTGAACCTGGTCATTCCGCCATACCAATTTCTTAGCGACACCACCATTCTGGTCGGTGCCGACGGCAAGGAGGCCTGACCATGTTTGCCAAACTCATGGGCTGGATCGATGATCGTTTCCCGCTCACGGCCATGTACAACGACCATATGGCCAAGTATCCGGCGCCCAAGAACCTGAACTTCTGGTACTTCTTCGGCTCGCTTGCCATGTTGGTGCTGGTCAACCAGATCATCACCGGCATCTGGCTGACCATGAACTACAACCCTTCGGCGGAAGGTGCCTTCGCTTCCGTGGAATACATCATGCGGGATGTGGATTACGGCTGGCTGCTTCGCTACATGCACTCCACCGGGGCATCCGCCTTCTTCATCGTGGTCTACCTGCACATGTTCCGCGGCATGATCTACGGCTCTTACCAGAAGCCACGGGAACTGCTGTGGATCTTCGGCATGCTGATCTTCCTGGTGCTGATGGCCGAGGCCTTCATGGGTTACCTGCTGCCCTGGGGGCAGATGTCGTTCTGGGGGGCCCAGGTCATCATCTCGCTGTTCGGTGCCATCCCCGTTATCGGTGACGATCTGACCCTGTGGATCCGGGGGGACTATGTCATCTCGGGTGCGACCCTGAACCGCTTCTTTGCGCTGCACGTCATCGCTCTGCCGCTGGTACTGGTGATGCTGGTGGCCATGCATATCCTGGCGCTGCACGAGGTGGGCTCCAACAACCCAGATGGCATCGACATCAAGAAGCACAAGGACGAGAACGGCTGGCCACTGGATGCGGTCGCGTTCCACCCCTATTTCACCGTGAAGGACATGATCGGGGTAGCCGGTTTCCTGTTCTTCTTCTGTGCCATCATCTTCTTCAAGCCGGATATGTGGGGCTATTTCCTCGAGAAACCGAACTTTGAGGTGGCCAACGGCCTGAAGACACCGGCGCATATCGCTCCGGTCTGGTACTTCACCCCCTTCTACGCCATCCTGCGTGCGGTGCCGGACAAGCTGCTGGGGGTCATCATGATGGGCCTCTCCATCGTGGTGCTGTTCCTGTTGCCCTGGCTGGATCGTTGCAAGGTGCGCTCGGTGCGTTACCGCAGCACCCTGCACAAGCTGAACATCGCCCAGTTCGTGGTCTGCTTCATTATTCTGGGGGTGCTGGGTGTGCTGCCATCAACCCCGACCCTGACGCTGATTGCACAACTCTGTACTCTGGGTTATTTCGGGTTCTTCGTCCTGTTGTTCTTCTACAGCAAGAATGAAAACACCAAGCCGCTGCCGGAGAGGGTGACATTCAAATGAAAAGAATAATTTTTGCAGTGCTGGCCCTGCTGCCTGGTCTGGTGTTGGCCTCTGGCGGTGGCTTCCCCCTCGACAAGGCGGAGTACGATCTGAGTGACAAGGCATCCCTGCAACGGGGGGCCGCCACCTTCATGAACTACTGTGCCGGCTGTCACTCCACCCAGTACCAGCGTTATAACCGGGTGGCGGCCGATATTGGCATTCCGGACGATCTGATGAAGGAGAACCTGGTCTTCACCGGCGCCAAGATCGGCGATCTGATGAAGAGTGCCATGTCCGAGAAGGATGCTGCGCGCTGGTTCGGCGCGCCGCCCCCCGACCTGACCCTGGTTGCCCGGGTGCGTGGTGCAGACTGGATCTACACCTATCTGCGATCCTTCTACGTGGACGAGACCCGTCCATTCGGGGTGAACAACGCCGTCTTCCCGTCCGTGGGTATGCCCCATGTGCTGGAGCCGTTGCAGGGGACGCCCCGCGCCGAGTTCGAGACGCACACCCTGGATGGCGTGGAGATGCAGCAAGTCGTCAGCATCAAATCTGACGGCAACGGTGAAATGAACAACGAAGAATATGATCAGACGGTACTGGATCTGGTAAACTTCTTGGTCTACTCGGCTGAGCCGGTGCAGCAGGAGCGCGAACGCATGGGCTTCTGGGTACTCGGATTCATCGCTATCTTCTTCATCTTCACTGTGCTGTTGAAGAAGGAATTCTGGCGCGACGTTCACTAAGCGACCAGATCGGAGTAATATGACGCACGGCAATGAAGACAGACATGCTTCATTGCCGTTTCTGCTTTTTAATGACGGGAGGGTTCAATGGCTGTAGCTGCCAATAAGCGTTCGGTAATGACGCTGTTTTCCGGTGCCAACGATATGTTCAGCCATCAGGTGCGTATTGTCCTGGCGGAGAAGGGTGTTAGCGTGGATATCTGCCAGGTTGATCCTGCCAACCTGCCGGATGAGCTGGCCGAGCTGAACCCGTACAACACTGTACCGACTCTGGTGGATCGCGAGCTGGCGTTGTACACCTCGCGCATCATCATGGAGTATCTGGACGAGCGTTTCCCGCATCCGCCCCTGATGCCGGTTTATCCGGTCGCGCGCGGCAACAGCCGTCTGATGATGCACCGCATCGAGCTGGACTGGTACTCTCTGGCCGACAAGATCATGGCGGGCACCGATACCGAAGCCGCCCGTGCCGAGTTGCGCGACAACCTGCTGGCCATCGCCCCCATCTTCGGCGAGATGCCCTACTTCATGAGCGAAGAGTTCGGTCTGGTCGACTGCTACATGGCGCCGTTGCTGTGGCGTCTGCCGAGCCTGGGCATCGATTTCACCGGCCGTGGCGCCAAAGAGCTGAAGGCTTACATGGTGCGCCTGTTCGAGCGTGAATCCTTCCAGGCTTCCCTGACCGAGGCCGAGCGCGAGATCCGTGCCGGCGTATGAGCATGGAACCGACAATGACACCCAGTCGCCCGTATCTGCTGCGGGCGTTTTTTGACTGGTTGCTGGATAACGATCTGACCCCCCATCTTGTGGTCAATGCCAACATTCCCCATGTGATGGTACCGATGCAGTTCGTGCAGGATGGCCAGATTGTTCTGAACATCGCCCCCCGGGCCGTGGGCCAGTTCCACATGGACAATGACGCTGTCAGCTTCAGCGCCCGTTTCGGTGGCGTATCGCAGCAGGTCTATATCCCCATGGCGGCCGTACTGGCCATCCATGCCAGAGAGAACGGAGTGGGGACCCTGTTCCCGCCGGAGCCCGGGTATGACCTCTGGCTGGAACAGGCACAGACACCCACGTCGGTTGACCCCGAGCCGGAACCACCGCGCCCGAGCGGTCGCCCGACTCTGAAAGTCATCAAATAAAAAACGCAGCCTGAAGGCTGCGTTTTTTCATCCTGCCAGATGGTCAATTCTGGGCAAACTCGAAGGCTTTGATCACCTGCTTAACGCCGCTGACGTGGCGGGCGATTTCCACGGCTTGATCCCCTTCCTGGCGGGTGACCAACCCAATGAGGAACACCTCGCCATTCTCGGTGACAACCTTCACCTTGGCGCTATCGAAGTTCTTGGTGCCCAGCATGTCGGCCCGCACCTTGGAGGTGATCCAGGTGTCATTGCTGCGCACGCCGATACTGACTGGTTTGCCAAGGCGCAGCTCGTTGTAGACATGGCGAACCCCTTCAATCCGGCTCACGATTCTGCCCGCTTCCTGTTTGTAAGCGTCAGAGGGTGTCTGACCCACCAGCAGCACACGGCCGTTGTTGCTGTAGACACTGATCTTGCTGGCGGCGCTCAGGGGCTTGTTGTCGGCCAACAGGTTGGCGGCTTTCAGCTCTATGGTCTGATCGTCCCACTGGGCACCCAGGGTGCGGCGATCGCCGCTCGCCTTGGCGGTGCCAGCCGCGCCACCGACCACCACGGCAGCACAGCCTTGCAGCAGCAGGACGCCGGTCAGCAGGGCAAGAGCGAGAATAGGCTTCTTCATGGTTTCAGTCTTCCTGTTGCGGGAAAAGTGTCTGGTCGATGAGATCACAGAGACAGTGCAGGGTCAACAGGTTCACTTCCAGAATACGAGGACGGCGAGCGGAAGGAACGCGGATCTCCACGTCATTGGGGCCCAGCAGACCGGCGATCTCTCCCCCGTCTCCGCCACCGAGAACAATGATGGTCATGTCGCGGGAGAGGGCGGCCTCCGCAGCCTTGATGAGGCTGCGGCTGTTGCCTGTCGTGGTGATGACCACCAGGATGTCGCCTGGTTGTCCCAGAGCACGTATCTGTTTGGCATAGACCTCTTCGAAACCGTGATCCGTGGCGATGGCGCTGATGGTCGCCATGTCGGGCGTCAGGGCGAGACCGGGCAGGGAGGGGCGAGGAGTTTCATAGCAGTTCACCAGTTCGGAAATGAACAGCTGTGCCAATGCCGAGGAAGGACCATTGCCACATGCCATCACCTTGTGGCCATTGAGCAGGCAGATGGTCAGCATCTGGGCTGCCGTATGGATGGCATCCGGCAGTGCTTCGGCGGCAGCTATCTTGGTCTGGATGCTTTCGGTGTAATTCTCTTTGATGGGATCAGTCATGGGGTCCTCTTAAAACGCGTTCTGGATCCAGTCCGGCTGGTCGCCCTCGAACGCGATCACATCGAATCGACAGGCCTGGTTGGCCTCATTGATGGCATGTTGCTTGAAATAGTGGCGCGCGGCCAGCACGATCTTGTGCTGTTTGCGCCGGGTGACCGAGCTGGCTGCACCGCCATGGGTGGCGTTGGCGCGATATCTCACTTCAACGAACACCAGGGTCTCTCCCTGGCGCATGATGAGATCGATCTCGCCGCCACGGCAGCGGTAGTTGCGGGTCACGGGTTGCAGGCCGCGGGCCTGCAACCAGCGTTCCGCTATTTGCTCAAAGTGTTGTCCCTTGCTCGTCGCTGCCGACGGCAACAGGTTCAACCACTGCTGGTGAAGTTGTGTCAGTAGCCTCTTCATGAGTCGCATCCTCCAGCTGGGGGGCGGCGCTGTCGCTGACCAGCTTGCCATTCTGGTAGGTGGCCCAGTCCAGCATGCGCACTATGTTGCCCTGGGGATCCACGCTCAGCTGGCCACTCATGCCGGGTTGCTGCATGGCATTGACCTTGCGCATTTGCGGCAGGTTGCCTGCCAGGCTGACGGCATCGTAGCCGAGGGCGAACAAGCGCAGCAGGTCGCCCTGGGTCTGGGGCCAGAGCAGGGCAATCTGTTCACGCTGCGTCTCGAAGCCACCCAGCAGCAGTGGCATGTCGGAGATATGCATGCCGTTGAGCTCGGATGCTACCTCGGTCGTCCCGCCGTCGTATCCCCGCGAGCTGCTGTAGATGGGCAGGCTGCCCATGGGGTTGACCGAGATGTCCACATAGGGCTTGATCATCCGGGTCTCCAGGCTGTTGGCCACCACATAGACGGCGTCGATGCTGCGCGGCGCGGCATCGGACAGCTGGACAATCTCCCCGGCTCGTGCGGTGGAACGGCCGCTCAGAGCGTTCTTGACCATGCCCTGCACTTCGTTGCGCGCCCCGAAGGTGGCAACCACGGGCTTCTCCTGGCTGACGCCGGCCCAGGCCTGCTCAAACGCCTTGATACTGCTGTAGCCAATCCGGCCTTGTGCCGCGATCAGCAGCGGCTTGCGGTAGCCCTGACCATAGAGGTACTGGGCCGCCTGGCTCGCATCGGCAGCGGCGGAGAGCGAGAAATAGAAGGTGTTGTCGTTGACGATCGGCTTGTCCAGCTCGTTGAGCGCCAGCACCGGCACGGTCGGACTCGACTTGAGCAGCTCCTCCACCTGATCCTTGAGCAGGGGGCCGATGATCATGTTGGCCCCTTCCTGAATGGCCTGCTTGTAGAGGTCCCCCATCGCCTTGCCCTGGGTATCATAGAAGTTCAGGGTGAACTGGCTCTGATTTTCTTTGTAGGACATCAACATGCCGTTGCGGATGGCGGCGCCCTGGGCTTCCAGGTTGCCGGAGAGCGGCAGGAAGACGGCGATCTGCTGCAGCGAACCGTTGTCCGTAGTAGCGAGATCCCCAAGGCCGGCCGGCATGTCGCTCTGGGCAGGGTGGTTAGGGAAGCTCTGCTTCCAGCCGGCAAGCTGGCGGGCCAGCTGGCTCGGCTGTGCCCCGAACTCGTTCACCAGCGCCGCCAGTCGCAGCCAGCCGGTGGTGACATCGGGAGCTGGCTCCTCTTCGAGCGCCTGCAGGGTGGAGGGGGTCATGCTTTTCAGCAGTGACCAGATCTGCTGGTGATTGGTGGCCAGCTCATTCTTGGCCAGATAAGGTTCCAGCAGGATCAGCGACTTGGCCGCACCAAACTTGTTGTTGATGTCGAGCTGCAGCACCACGCGCTGGCGGTACCAGTCCTTCTGGGTATCGGCATCCAGCACCACATCCGGCTTGCCTTCCAGCAGGATCAGCGCCTGGTTGGCGTTGCCCTGGGCGAGCAGCAGGTGTGCCTGCAGCAGTTGCAACTGCGCCTGCTGCACCGGGCTCTTCGCCTGCTTCTGCAACTGCTGATACAGAGCGGCAGCCGGTTTGGCCTGGCCGAGCGCCAGATAGCTGCGCGCCGCCATCATCTGCCACACGAAGGCCTCTGCCGGTTTGGCGGGATCCACTTGCTCCAGATACCACTGGGCATTCTTGGTCAGATCCGAGAAGGCTGACGGCATGCCGGGTTGTCCGGAAGATTGATTGGGCTCCGACGCACAGGCGGCGAGCAGGACTGCCGCGAGTAGGATGCCGAAGAGTCGTGATACACTTAGCTGCTTTATAACCCGGTTCAAGTTCATTCCCCGACCAGTGTTGAAATTCTCCATAGTGTAAACGGGCCAATATGGTGACACAATTGTCGGGACACTCGGAGCTCCCATGAGTGACATCCCAACCCTGTATATAGTCCCCACTCCGATCGGCAATCTGGCCGACATCACCCAGCGAGCACTGGACGTGCTGCGCAGCGTCGATCTGGTGGCCGCCGAGGATACCCGGCATACCGGGATCCTGCTCAGCCACTACCAGATCTCGGTATCGACCTTTGCCCTGCACGATCACAACGAGCAGCAAAAGGCGGATGTGCTGATCGCCCGCATCAAGGAGGGCAAGAGCGTGGCCCTGGTCTCCGATGCGGGGACGCCGCTCATCAGCGACCCCGGTTATCACCTGGTCACCCGTTGTCGCGAAGCCGGGGTCAAGGTGGTGCCGCTGCCCGGTCCCTGCGCTGCCATCACGGCGCTGTCCGCCGCCGGGCTGCCCACCGACCGCTTCGCCTTCGAGGGTTTCCTGCCGGCCAAGGCCAAGGGGCGGGATGATCGCCTGCAAGCCGTCATCGAAGACACCCGCTCTCTGGTGTTCTACGAATCGCCGCGCCGGGTGCAGGATACCGTGGAAGCGATTGCTCGCATCCTTGGCGAGCGCCAGGTGGTGGTGTGCCGCGAGCTGACCAAGACCTTCGAGTCCATCCACGGTCTGCCCGCCTCCGAGATGCTGGCCTGGCTCGGAGAGGGCGATAACCGTTGCCGCGGGGAGATCGTGCTGGTGGTCGCCGGTGCCAGCAAGGTGGATGACGAGTTGCCTGCGGAGGCGATCCGCACCCTGGGCCTGCTGGTCGGCGAGCTGCCCCTCAAGAAGGCTGCAGCCCTCACCGCCGAGATCCACGGGGTGAAGAAGAACGCCCTCTACAAATACGGTCTTGAGCACTATTAATTGCCGTAAACCGGAATTGACGGTTTACCCCGTCCGTCTCGCGAGGCTATAATCCGCGCCTCGGAGTTGGCTGGGCAATCGCTGCTTCGTCGTTGTGTCCCTCGGGACAGACGGGCGGAGGGGAGGAAAGTCCGGGCTTCACAGGGCAGGGTGCCAGGTAACGCCTGGGGGGCGCGAGCCTACGACCAGTGCAACAGAGAGCAGACCGCCGATGGCCCGCAAGGGATCAGGTAAGGGTGAAAGGGTGCGGTAAGAGCGCACCGCGCGACTGGCAACAGTTCGTGGCACGGTAAACTCCACCCGAAGCAAGACCAAATAGGCCCCTATTGGCGCGGCCCGCGTTGGGGGCGGGTAGGTTGCTTGAGCCAGCGAGCGATTGCTGGCCTAGAGGAATGATTGCTACCCGGGGCAACCCGGTACAGAACCCGGCTTACAGGCCGACTCCGACCTCTTTCCTGAAGAGCCTTGCGATTTATCGCAAGGCTCTTTTTATTAACCATAAAGTACTGCCTCGGTTGACTCGTGATATTTACTGTTGGGCTAGCTATGTTTAACAAATGTATTTTATATCAATCTGTTATGTGGAATTTTTCCATGTTCTGAATATCGTGATGGCGCTGGAGAAGCGCGGCCTGTATGGCTGATGTTTATTCGTGCAATTTGTCAGTTTTTTAATTGCTGAAAATTAATCGAGTTGCGGGTAACACAAATAACTTGTGGAAAATCAATTCATTTAATCGGTAGTCCCATCACGCTGCGTCAATATGTTCCCCATGCCCGAGATCCTTGCTTGAAAAGCCCCCTGCTCGTCCTTAAACTTCATGGTGGAGAAAAGTGGATCAAAGTGGTTTTATTGGGCATCTAGCCCCCATAACTCACCTTCGGGGACTGCAATTTGTTGCGTGGCGCTCACGCCATCAGCCTGGACAGCAAGGGGCGGTTGGCGATTCCGACCAAATTTCGTGATTGGCTGCGCGACGAATGCGACGGCCAGCTGGTCTGCACCATCGACATCGCCCATCCCTGTCTGCTGCTTTATCCCCTGAATGAATGGGAAGAGGTGGAGCGTAAGCTGAAGACCCTTTCCAGCACCAACCCGGCGGAGCGCCGCCTGCAACGTCTGCTGCTCGGCCACGCGGCCGAATGCGAACTGGATGGCAATGGCCGTCTGCTGCTTAGCCAGCCGCTGCGCAGCCATGCCGGGCTGGACAAGAAAGTCATGCTGGTGGGCCAGCTCAACAAATTCGAGCTGTGGGATGAAGCCCGCTGGCAACAACAGATCAACGACGACATCCTGGGCCTGCCCGAGGACGACTGGGCAAGTTCACCACGACTACAGGATTTTTCTTTATAAATGACCCAAGCCGCTGAACACATCACAGTGCTGTTGCACGAAGCCGTCGAAGGGCTGGCCATCAAGCCGGACGGTATCTACGTCGACGGTACCTTTGGCCGGGGTGGTCACTCTCGTCTCATTCTCCAGCATCTGGGCCCGAACGGTCGTCTGATCGCCATCGACCGGGATCCCCAGGCCATTGCCGAGGCGGCCAAGATCCAGGATCCTCGTTTCGAGATCGTGCACGGTCCCTTCTCCGGCATCACCCGTTATCTGACCGAGCGCGGCCTGCTGGGCAAGGTCGATGGCTTCCTGCTGGATCTCGGTGTCTCCTCCCCCCAGCTTGACGATGCCGAACGTGGCTTCAGCTTCATGAAGGACGGCCCGCTCGACATGAGGATGGATCCCACCTCCGGTCAGAGCGCCGCCGAGTGGCTGGCCCGTGCCGATGTGGACGACATCGCCTGGGTGCTGAAAACCTTCGGTGAGGAGCGCTTCGCCAAGAAGATTGCTCGCGCCATCGTGCACGATCGGGTGACAGAGCCCTATGTGCGCACCCGCCAGCTGGCGGAGATGATTGCCCGGGTCAACCCGAGCAAGGAGAAGGGCAAGCACGCGGCGACCCGCAGCTTCCAGGCCATCCGCATCTATATCAACAGCGAGCTGGACGAGATCGAAATCGCCCTCAACGGCGCGCTGGACGTGCTGGCTCCTCACGGTCGTCTCTCCGTCATCAGCTTCCACTCTCTGGAAGATCGGCTGGTGAAGCATTTCATTCGAAAGCATGAGAAAGGTCCGGAAGTACCCCACGGCATCCCCCTGACCGAAGCCCAGCTTGCCGGTGGTCGCAAGCTGAAGTCGATCGGCAAGGCGCTCAAGCCTTCCGACCACGAGGTCAATGAAAACACCCGGTCCCGCAGCTCGGTGCTGCGGGTCGCAGAGCGTCTTGCGGAGTAAACGATGAGCGATGTGCGCGTTCACCTCGCCAGGGAGATCGTTGCGGATCTCTGGCGCCACAAGTTGCAGGTCCTGTTGACCGTCGCCGTGCTGGTCACCGCCTTTGCGGTGATCCTGGTGACCAACATGACCCGGGGTCTGACGGCCAAGCAGAACGATCTGATGGCGGAGGAGGACAGGCTCAACATCGAGTGGCGCCACCTCTTGCTGGAACAGGGCACACTGGCTGAGCACTCCCGGGTGGCGAGTCTGGCCATGGACAAGTTGCAGATGGCTCGTCCCCTGGTGACCACTGAAAAGGTAATTACACAACCATGACACGCAAGGCCGCCACCAAGGCTCCGGCAAAGGACAAAGCCAAGGCGAAAGCACCCTCACTCTACCCGTGGCGCTTTCGTACCCTGGTTTTCTTCATCGGCATCGCGTTTGCGGGGCTGATCCTGCGGCTGGCCTGGATCCAGGTGATCGATCCTGACAGACTGCGCCAGGAGGGGGACATGCGCTCCCTGCGCACCACCTCCACCCAGGCGGTGCGCGGCATGATCACGGACCGCAATGGCGAACAGTTGGCGGTATCCGTACCGGTCGAAGCGGTCTGGGCTGATCCCAAGACGGTGCATGAGTCCGGTGCCATCCACAACGAGCGTGCCTGGCTGGCACTCTCCGCCGTGCTCAAGCTCGACATCAACACCCTCAAGCATCGCATCGCCAACCCGAGCAAGCGCTTCGTCTATCTGCAGCGGCAGGTGACGCCTGCGGTGGCCGAGTACATCAAGGGGTTGAAGCTGGGGGGCATCTATCTGCGCCCCGAGGCGCGCCGTTTCTACCCGACCGGCGAGATAAGCTCCCACCTGGTGGGGGTGACCAACATCGATGGCAGCGGCATCGAGGGGATTGAGCGCAGCTACAACGAGTGGCTGACCGCAACCCCTGGCGAGATGCGAGTGCGCAAGGACAGGCAGGGCCGCGTCATCGAGCGCCTAGGCCTGGTGAAAGAGGGCAAGCACGCCAACGATCTGCAGCTGAGCATCGATCAGCGGGTGCAGGCGCTGGCCTATCGCGCCCTCAAGCGGGCCACCGACGAGAACAAGGCGACCTCCGGCTCCATGGTGATGCTGGACGTGAAGACCGGCGAGGTGCTCGCCATGGTCAACACCCCCTCCTACAACCCGAACAACCGCGGCCAGTACCAGAGTTTCCGGGTGCGCAACCGGGTGGTCACCGACACCTACGAGCCTGGTTCCACGGTCAAGCCTTTGATTTTGTTGAGCGCCCTGCAGGCCGGCGTCACCAGCTGGAAGGATTTCATCCCGGGTGGGCCGCTCTTTATCGGGGCCAAGCAAATCCGTGACGTGAGCATCCACAAGGCGACCAACCTTTACGACATCCTGCGCTACTCCTCCAACATCGGCATGTCGCGCATCGCGCTGCGGATGCCGGCCCAGGAGATGATCAACACCCTGAGCATGGTGGGCTTCGGCATGGACACCGGCAGCGGCCTGATGGGGGAGAGCAGCGGCATGCTGCCCCAGCGTCGCCGCTGGTCCGACATCGAGCGGGCCACCCTGTCGTTCGGCTACGGCCTGCGGGTGACCCCGCTGCAGCTCGCCTCCGCCTACGCCACCCTGGCCAACAAGGGCAAGCGGGTGCCACTCTCCATCATCAAGGTGACCAAGCCGCCCAAGGGCGAGCAGGTCATCGACCACAACAACGCGGCCGCCATGTTGCAGGCGCTGGAGTACGTGGTCAGCAACGCCATTCCCAAGGCCCAGATCCCGGGCTACCGGGTCGGCGGCAAGAGTGGTACCGCCAAGGTCGCCGTGGCGGGGGGCTATGGCAAGGATTACATGGCCTGGTTTGCCGGCTTCGCCCCGGCCAGCAATCCCCGCTTCGTCATGGTGGTGGTGATCAACGAGCCCAAGGGGGATGCCTACTACGGCGGCGCCGTGGCGACGCCGCCCTTTGCCGAGGCCATGGGGGGCGTGCTGCAGCTCTTCAACATCCGTCCCGACGCGATCCCGCCCGAGGTGCCCACCAAGCTTGCCCGCACGGAGGCCACCAATGGCGCACCGCGTACTTGACGGGCATCCGGCTTTTTCCATCGGCCCCGCCGCTGTCGGGGCATTTTCCATGGTGCCCGTGTGCGCCCGCATTCCCGCATTTTCGGAGGCTGCCCATGCCGTCCATCTCACTTGATCAACTGATGAGCCGCTTCGGCATCACTGCCCCGGCGCTTCCCCTCACCGACCTCCAGCTCGACAGCCGGCGGGTCGGTCCCGGCTCTCTCTTCGTGGCGATCCGAGGCCATCAGGTGGATGGCAGGCGTTTCATCGAACAGGCGGTGGCTCAGGGAGCGACCGCCGTGCTGTTTGAGGAGGATGGGGAATTCGTCCCTCCTGTGGCCCAGATCCCCTGCATCGGCATGCAGGATCTGCCCGCCCGCCTCTCCGAGCTGGCCGGCCACTTCTACGATCATCCGGGGCAGAAACTGCAACTGGTGGGTATCACGGGCACCAACGGCAAGAGCACCACGGCCCTGCTGGTGGCGAACTGGCGCACCCTGCTGGGAGGCAAGGCCGGGGTGATGGGCACCATAGGCAACGGCCTGTTCGGCGAGCTGGTGGAAGCAGAGAACACCACCGGCAGCGCCGTGCAGGTGCAGGCCAATCTGGCCGCCTTGCAGCAACAGGGGGCCGATCTGGTGGCCATGGAAGTCTCCAGCCACGGTCTGGTGCAGCACCGCGTCGCCGCCCTGCCATTTGCCGCAGCTGTCTTCACCAACCTGAGCCGGGATCACCTGGACTATCACGGTTCCATGGAGGCCTATGCTGCCGCCAAGGAGGAGCTGCTGAAGCTGGTTGACGAACCCTGCGCCGTCATCAATGCGGACGACCGCCTGGGGCGGCAGTGGCTGGCGGCCTATCCCGGTGCGGTGGCCTTCGGCGTCAATGGCCCGATTGAAAACCATGCCGGACGACAGCTGACGGCGCAGGATCCCCATTTCCATCAACAAGGTTTTGACACGCGCATTAACTCCAGTTGGGGGAATGGTGTATTATCCGCCCCCTTGCTCGGCCGCTTCAACGTCAGCAACGTGCTGGGCGCCATGGGGGCCATGCTGGTGCTCGGCTACGATTTCGACGCCCTGCTGGCCACCGCGCCTCAGCTGCAGCCGGTGACCGGTCGCATGGAGTGCTTCGGCGGAGGCGATGCGCCGCTCGCCGTGGTCGATTACGCCCATACCCCGGACGCGCTGGAGAAGGCGCTGCAGGCCCTGCGGGTGCACTGCCACGGTCGCCTCTGGTGCCTGGTGGGCTGCGGCGGCGATCGGGATCGCGGCAAGCGGCCCATGATGGCCGCCATGGCGGAGCTGCATGCGGACTGCGTGATCCTGACCGACGACAACCCCCGTACCGAGGAGCCGGCCCGGATCATGGCCGACATGGTGGCGGGGCTTCGCGATCCCGGCGCCGTGCAGATCGAGCACGACAGGGTCAAGGCGATCCGGCTGGCGCTGAGTCAGGCTAGTAAAGAGGACATCATCCTGGTGGCCGGCAAAGGCCACGAGGATTATCAGATCATTGGAACCGACAAGCGGCACTACAGCGACCGGGAAACCGTCGCGGCCGCCTTGCACACATTAATGGAGTCATTCAGATGATGACCCTCAGGCTTGCCGACCTGGCGCAGGTGCTCGATGCCCGTCTGATCGGGAGCGACCATGAGATCACGGCGGTCAGCACCGACACCCGTACCCTGGGCGAAGGGGCGCTGTTTGTCGCCCTGCGCGGCGAGCGTTTCGACGCCCACGATTTCTGCGACCAGGCGGTGGCCGCCGGCGCCAGTGCCCTGCTGGTGGAACGCGAGCTGCCCCTGGCCATACCGCAACTGGTGGTGGCCGACAGCCTCAAGGGGCTGGGGCGTCTGGGCCGGCTGGTGCGCGAGCGCATCAACCCGAAAGTGCTGGCCATCACCGGCAGCTGCGGCAAGACCACGGTGAAGGAGATGGCCACCGCCATCCTGCGCTGCGAGGGGGAGGTGCTGGCCACCGCTGGCAACTTCAACAACGAGGTGGGGGTGCCGCTCACCCTGCTGCGCCTCGAGCCGCAGCACCAGTTTGCGGTGATGGAGCTGGGGGCCAACCACCCGGGGGAGATCGCCTGGACCACGTCGCTGGCCAAGCCCGATGCCGCCATCATCAACAACGTGGCGGCGGCCCATCTGGAGGGCTTCGGCTCCCTGGAGGGGGTCTTCCATGCCAAGAGCGAAATCTTCGAAGGCCTGCGCGAGGGCGGCAGCGCCATCGTCAATGCCGACAACGAATTCTGGCCCAAGTGGCGTGAGCAGGGCATCCGCTGCGCCTTCTCCCTCGAGGATCAGAGCCAGCCGTTCCATGCCCGCGACATCGTGCTCAACGAGCAGGGCTGCGCCGGATTCGTGATGGTCACCCCGCAGGGTGAGGTGGCGTTGACCCTGGCCATTCCGGGCCGCCACAACGTGGCGAACGCTCTGGCCGCCGCCGCCGGGACTCTGGCGCTCGGTGCTTCTCTGGCCTCGGTCAAAGCCGGTCTGGAGCAGATGGCGCCGGTCAAGGGCCGCTTCTGCGTGCAGCGCTGGGGTGGTCTCACCCTGGTGGACGACACCTACAACGCCAGCGTGGAGTCCGTGCTGGCGGGTATCGATGCCCTGACCGCCATGAACGGCTACAAGGTGCTGATATTCGGTGACATGAAAGAGTTGGGTGAGGAGTCCGCCGCGCAGCATGCCCGGGTCGGACACCACGCCCGTGAGCAGGGCCTCGATGCCGTGCTGACCGTAGGGGAACAGAGTCGCCACACCGCAGATGCCGCGGCTGGCCGACATTTCGATAACAAGGCGTCGTTGTTTGAAGTGCTTGCGCAAATGATAAAGACACATCAGGAAATTTCGATTCTGGTCAAGGGCGCCCGTGGCTCCCGCATGGAAGATATCGTCGAGATGGTCAAGGGCCATCAGGAGTCAGCCACATGCTAGTCTGGCTGGCGGAACTGCTCACCCCGCACTTCACCTTCTTCAACGTCTTCTCCTACCTGACGTTTCGCGCCATCCTGTCGATTATCACCGGTCTGGTGGTGGCGCTCTGGATGGGGCCGCGCCTCATCCGTCGCCTGCAGATCATGAAGTTCGGCCAGGTGATCCGCAACGACGGTCCCGAATCCCACCTCAGCAAGAAGGGCACCCCGACCATGGGCGGCCTGATGATCATCGCCGCCATCTTCACTTCTGTGCTGCTCTGGTGTCGCCTCGACAACCCCTATGTCTGGCTGGTGCTGTTCGTGCTGGGGGCCTATGGCGCCATCGGCTTTGCCGATGACTATCTCAAGGTGGTGCGCAAGAACACCGACGGCCTCATCGCCCGCTGGAAGTACTTCTGGCAGTCCGCGGTCGCGCTGGGTGTGGCAGTCTTCCTCTACGCCACGGCCACCCACGATGGTCAGACCCAGCTGGTGGTCCCCTTCCTCAAGGATGTGATGCCCCAGCTCGGCCTGATGTTCATCCTGCTGACCTACTTCGTCATCGTCGGTACCTCCAACGCGGTCAACCTGACCGATGGCCTGGATGGCCTCGCCATCATGCCCACCGTGATGGTGGCGGGGGGCTTCGCCCTGATCGCCTGGGCGACCGGCAACGTCAACTTCGCGAACTACCTGCACATTCCCTACGTGCCCTACACCTCCGAACTGGTGATCGTCTGTACCGCCATCGTGGGCGCGGGCCTGGGCTTCCTCTGGTTCAACACCTACCCGGCCCAGGTCTTCATGGGGGACGTGGGTTCCCTGGCCCTGGGCGGCGCGCTCGGTACCATAGCCGTGCTGGTGCGCCAGGAGTTCCTGCTGGTGATCATGGGGGGCGTCTTCGTGATGGAGACCGTCTCGGTGATCCTGCAGGTCGGGTCCTACAAACTGCGCGGCGTGCGGATCTTCCGCATGGCCCCCATCCATCACCACTATGAGAAGAAGGGCTGGCCGGAGCCGCGCGTCATCGTGCGCTTCTGGATCATCACCCTCATGCTGGTGCTGCTTGGCCTCGCCACCCTGAAGGTGAGGTAAGCCATGGTCATCATCATCGGACTCGGCAAAACCGGACTCTCCTGCGTCGATTACTTCCTCGACCGCGGCGTCACGCCGCTGGTGATGGACACCCGTGCCAACCCGCCGGGCAAGGACGAGCTTCCCCCCGAGGTGGAGCTCATCCACGGGCTGGACGCGGAGCGGCTCAAGCAGGCGCACATGATAGTGGCGAGCCCGGGCATCGCCCTGGCGACCCCGGAGTTGAAGGCCGCCGCCGAGTTCGGGGTGCGCATCGTCGGTGACATCGAACTGTTCGTGCGTGAAACCCAGACGCCCGTCATCGCCATCACCGGCTCCAACGGCAAGAGCACGGTCACCACGCTAGTGGGTGAGATGATCGCCGAGGCGGGGCTCAAGGTCGGTGTGGGGGGCAATATCGGCACCCCGGCGCTGTCGCTCCTCAAGCAGCCCATGGATCTCTGCGTGCTGGAGCTCTCCAGCTTCCAGCTCGAGACCACCTGCAGCCTGCGGGCCGCCGCCTCCGTGGTCTTGAACCTCAGTGAAGATCATATGGATCGCTATGCCGGCATGGCGGATTACCGCGCCGCCAAGATGGAGATCCATCAGCACTCCCAGCACATCCTGATCAATCGCGACGATCCCCAGACCCTGCCCGATGTGGGTCAGGTGTGGCAGAGTTTCGGCCTCGACTGCAACGGCTACGGTCGCTGCGAGCTGGAGGGCCGTCACTGGCTGACCTTGCACGGCGAGCCGCTCCTGGCGGTGGACGAGATGAAGATAGTGGGTGCCCACAACCAGGCCAATGCCCTGGCGGCCATGGCCCTGTGCGATGCGGTGGGCATTCCCCGAGAGGCACAACTTGCCGTGCTGCGCCGCTTTGAAGGCCTGCCTCACCGTGCCCGCTTCGTGCGGGAGGTAAATGGGGTGCGCTGGATCAACGACTCCAAGGCCACCAACGTGGGGGCGACCCTGGCCGCCGTGGCCGGGGTGCGTGAAGCGGTCAAGGGCCGCCTGCTGCTGCTGGCCGGTGGCCAGGGCAAGGGGCAGGACTTCGGCCCGGTGCAGGCCCTGCTCGGCAGCCAGATCGATCACATGTACTGCTTTGGTCAGGATGCCGAGGTGCTGCTGGCCCTGGGCGAACAGACCGAGCGGGTTGCCGATCTTGACGCTGCTGTCGCCAAGGCGGCGGCCGACGCCAGGCCCGGAGACTGGGTGCTGCTGGCGCCGGCCTGCGCGAGCCTGGATCAGTTCAAATCCTTTGAAGCGCGCGGCGATCGCTTCACCGAACTGGTGATGGGCTTATGAACGCCCTGCGCGTGGTTGCGGGATTCTTGCAGCGCTGGTTGCTACCGGCGCGCCCCGCCGGTCTCTACGATCGGCAACTGGTGGTACTGGCCCTCGCACTGATGGGCGTCGGGCTGGTGATAGTGGCGTCCGCTTCCATTCCGGAGGGGATCGCCATCAACAACGATCCCTTCATGTTCGTGAAGCGCCACGGCATGTTCCTGGTGATGGCGCTGGGTATCTCCTGGTTCGTGTTGCAGGTGCCCATGGCACGCTGGCAGCACTACAACGGCCCCATGTTGTTGCTGGCCATCGTGCTGCTGGTGATGGTGCTGCTGGTGGGGCGCAGCGTCAACGGCTCGGTACGCTGGCTGCCGCTGGGCCCCTTCAACCTGCAGCCGGCCGAGTTCGGCAAGCTGGCGCTGTTCGTCTATCTGGCGGGTTATCTGGTGCGTCGCCAGAGCGAGGTGCGCGAACGCTTCATCGGTTTCATGAAACCCATGGCGGTGCTGTTCGTGGTGGCCATCCTGCTGCTGGCCCAGCCGGATCTCGGGTCAGTGGTGGTGATGTTCGTCACCTCCCTCGGGATGCTGTTCCTGGCCGGTGCCCGGCTGGTGCAGTTCATCGGTCTCATCCTGGTGGGGGTGAGCGCCGTGGTGACCCTGATCATCGCGGAGCCCTACCGGATGCGGCGGGTGACCTCCTTCCTCGACCCCTGGGCAGATCCCTTTGGCAGCGGCTATCAGCTGACCCAGTCCCTGATGGCCTTTGGTCGGGGGAGCTGGTTTGGCGAGGGGCTCGGCAACTCCATCCAGAAGATGGAGTACCTGCCGGAGGCCCACACCGACTTCGTGTTCGCCATTCTGGGCGAAGAGCTGGGCTACGTGGGGGTGCTTGGCGCACTCTTCCTGATTTTTGCGCTGGCGGTGAAGGCGCTCAAGCTGGGTCACCAGGCGCTGGTGGCCGAGCGGCTCTATGAAGGTTATCTGGCCATCGGCATCGGCATCTGGTTCAGCTTCCAGACTTTCGTCAACGTCGGTGCCGCCAGCGGCATGATGCCTACCAAGGGGCTGACCCTGCCACTGGTCAGTTATGGCGGCTCCAGTCTCATCATCATGATGGTGGCGGTGAGCATGTTGATTCGTATCGATTTCGAGTTGCGCCAGGCAAGTGCCCAGGCGCGCGTGCGGGAGGTTGCGTGAGCAAGACGTTACTGGTGATGGCGGGTGGTACCGGGGGCCATGTGTTCCCCGGCCTGGCCGTCGCCGATCGCCTCAAGGCCCAGGGCTGGACCATCCACTGGCTCGGCACTGCCGACCGGATGGAGGCGGAGCTGGTGCCTGCCCATGGTTATCCCATCTCCTTCATTGACATCCAGGGGGTGCGTGGCAACGGCATCAAGCGTCTGCTCGCGGCGCCCTACCGTGTCATCAAATCCGTGCTGCAGGCCCGCCAGGTGCTCAAGACCATCCAGCCCGATGTGGTGCTGGGCATGGGGGGCTTCGCCTCCGGCCCGGGTGGCGTGGCCGCCTGGCTGTCCGGCATTCCGCTGCTGCTGCACGAGCAGAATGCCGCCGCCGGCCTGACCAACAAGCTGCTGGCCCGTATCGCCAGGCGGGTACTGATGGCCTTCCCGGGTGCCTTCGCCCCCAATGCCCGTACCGCCGTGGTGGGCAACCCGGTGCGCCCCGAGGTGGTGGCGCTGCCGGATCCCCAACTGCGCAGCAGCAGCGATCCTCTGCGCCTGCTTGTGGTTGGTGGCAGCCTGGGGGCCCGGGTCCTCAACGAGCAGGTGCCTCCTGCGGTTGCAGCTGCCGGTGTGCCCATCGAGGTGCGTCACCAATGCGGCAAGGGCAACGAGGAGGCCGTGGCTGCTTCCTATGCCGGGCTGGGGGTCGAGGCCGAGGTGAGTGAATTTATCAAGGACATGGCGGATGCCTATGCCTGGGCGGACCTGGTGGTGTGCCGCGCCGGCGCATTGACCGTCTCCGAAGTGGCCGCTGCCGGTGTGGCCGCCATCTTCGTGCCCCTGCCCCATGCGGTGGACGATCACCAGACCCGCAACGCCTTGACCCTGGTCGACGGCGGTGCGGCCGAGTTCCTGCCCCAGTCCGAGCTGACGCCGGCGGCGCTGGCGTCGCGCCTATCCTGGCTCGCCGGGCGCAGGGAAACCCTGTTGAACATGGCCCAGGCCGCGCGCCGGGTCGCCATCATCGATGCTGCCGAACGGGTTGCCGATGAGTGCAAACGGCTCGCCACCGGCTGAGCCAAACGAGATGGAAGGCCCAGATGTGCCGCCAAGGCCCCGCTTCTGTCTTCGAACTGATGAATGTCGCCGAATGAAAATGGCCTGTGGCCGCGAATTGAGAAAGAACTATGACCAAGGTTGAACTGGCAAAACTGCGTACCGTTATCCCCGAAATGCGCCGCGTGCGTCGCATCCACTTCATCGGCATCGGTGGCGCCGGTATGGGCGGTATTGCGGAAGTGCTTGCCAATGAAGGGTATCAGGTGACCGGCTCGGATCTGGCCCGCAACGGGGTGACCGAACGCCTGGCCTCTTTGGGCGCACACATCTTTGTCGGTCACAGTGCCGAGCATGTAGACGGTGCCAGCGTGGTGGTGGTTTCCACCGCCATCAAGCAGGACAACCCCGAGCTGCTGGCTGCCCGCGAGCTGCGTATTCCCGTGGTGCGCCGCGCCGAAATGCTGGCTGAGCTGATGCGCTTTCGTCACGGCATCGCCATTGCCGGGACCCACGGCAAGACCACCACCACCAGTCTGGTGGCGAGCATCTATGCCGAGGCGGATCGCGACCCCACCTTCGTCATCGGCGGTCTGCTTAACAGCGCCGGCACCAATGCCCGCCTGGGCAGCAGCCGTTATCTGATTGCCGAGGCGGACGAGAGCGACGCCTCCTTCCTGCATCTGCAACCCATGGTCTCCATCGTGACCAATATCGAAGCGGATCACATGGACACCTATGGTGGCGATTTCTCCCGGTTGAAGGCCACCTTCATCGATTTCCTGCACAACCTGCCGTTCTACGGCCTGGCTGTAGTGTGCGTGGATGACCCGGTGATCCGCGGCATGCTGCCGGAGATCGCCCGTCCTACCCTCACCTACGGTCTGAGCGATGATGCCGATGTGCAGGTGCTGGACTTCGTGCAGACCAGCAATCGCAGCCGTTTCCGGGTGCGCCGTGCGGGGGCGGGTGAGCTGGAGGTGACCCTGAATCTGCCGGGCATCCACAACGCCCTCAACGCCGCCGCCGCCATCGCGGTGGCAACCGAAGACGGCATCGGCGACGAGGCCATCATCCAGGCACTTTCCAAGTTTGAAGGGGTGGGGCGCCGCTTCCAGCAATATGGCGAGTTTGAAACCGGCCGTGGCAAGGCCATGCTGGTGGACGATTACGGTCATCACCCGAGCGAAGTGAAGGTGACCATCAACGCCGCTCGCGCCGGCTGGCCCGAGAAGCGGCTGGTGATGGTGTTCCAGCCGCACCGCTACAGCCGGACCCGGGATCTCTACGAAGATTTCGCGGATGTGCTTTCCAAGGTGGACGTGCTGGTGATGCTGGAGGTCTATGCCGCCGGTGAAGAGCCCATTCCCGGTGCCGATGGCCGTGCCTTGTGCCGTTCCATCCGCTCCCGCGGCACCCTGGAGCCCATCTTTGTCGCAACGCCGGACGATGTGCCCGCGGTGCTGGCCGACCTGATTGGCGAGGGGGATCTGGTATTGACCCAGGGGGCGGGTAACGTCGGTGCGCTGGCCCGTCGTCTCGGCGAGATGAAATTGAGCGTGGATAGCATGAAATCCGGTGCCTGAGGGCCCAATGAGTATTTTGACCGCCAAGCCGAGGCCTATATAATGGCGAACCGGTCTGCAAGTGGCCGGCATGGCGCGTTTTACGGGGATCGATCGGGTGGAGGCAAGGGCACAAGGGCGCACCAAGGGGGGCTTCATCGCCGGGGTGGCATTTTTCATCCTGGTCATGTGGGGGCTCTACCAGACTGCGCTGGATGTTAAAGACTGGCTGACGGATGCCAGTCGGTTGCCCATGAGCGAGCTGTTGCTGCAGGGGCAACACGAATATTTGAAGGCCGATGAGTTGCGTGCTGCCGTGCTGGATGGTGCCGAACTTCGCAACTTCTTCGAGCTGGATGTGAACGAATTGCAGGCGCGTCTGAACGCGCTGCCCTGGGTGGCCCAGGTCTCGGTGCGAAAGAAGTGGCCGAACAAGATCAAGGTCTTTCTCACGGAACAGGATGTGGCGGCTCGCTGGAACGGCAACCGCTTTGTCAACACCAAGGGTGAGGTATTCAGTGCCCCGGACAGGGTGAAGAAGCCCCTGATGCAGTTGTCCGGGCCCGATGATCAGGCCGCCAAGGTGCTGGAAGCCAGCCATCAGTACGAAACGCTGCTGGCGGCCAAGGGATACAAGTTGCTGGGGGTGAATCTGACCCCCCGCCATGCCTGGGAACTGACCCTGGATGGCAACATTCAGCTGTTTGTGGGGCGCTCGGATATCGCGCTTCGTCTGCAGCGGTTTATCGATGCCTTTCCGGTCATCGAGCCCCGTGAGCGGGTTGCTTACGTGGATCTTCGATACGACACCGGGATGGCAGTTGGCTGGAAGAAAAGCGAAGAGAAAGTGAATGACCAACACCGCAGATAGAAATTTGATTGTCGGACTGGATATCGGCACGACCAAGGTGGCGGTACTGGTTGGCGAAGTATTGCCTGATGGCGAACTCAATGTCATCGGCATGGGCAGCCACGCTTCTCGCGGGATGGAGAAGGGCGGGGTCAATGACCTCGACTCCGTGGTCAAGTCCCTGCGCCGCGCGGTGGAAGAGGCCGAGATGATGGCAGACTGCCAGATCAGTTCCGTCTATCTGGGGCTGTCCGGCAAGCACATCGATTGCCGCAACGAGACCGGCATGGTGCCCATCTCCGACGAAGAGGTGACCCAGGAGGATGTGGACAACGTCATCCACACCGCCAAGTCGGTGCGGTTGTCTGACGAGCTGCGGGTGCTGCACGTGCTGCCTCAGGAGTTCGCCATCGACTATCAGGAAGGGATCAAGAACCCGGTCGGCCTCTCCGGCGTGCGGATGGCAGCCAAGGTGCATCTCATCACCTGCCACAACGACATGGCGCGCAACATCGAGAAGTGTGTGGAGAAGGTGGGTCTGCGGGTGGATCAGCTGATCTTCTCCGCCCTGGCCTCCAGCTACGCCGTGCTGACCGAAGACGAGAAGGAGCTGGGTGTCTGCGTGGTGGACATCGGTGGCGGCACCATGGACATGTCGCTCTTTACCGGCGGCGCCCTGCGCCACACCAAGGTGATTCCCTATGCGGGCAGCACGGTGACCAGCGACATCGCCTATGCCTTCGGCACGCCGCCGCTGGATGCGGAGGCGATCAAGGTGCGCTATGGCTGTGCCCTCGGCCGCCTGGTCAGCAAGGAAGACAATATCGAAGTGCCCAGTGTCGGCGGTCGCCCGGCACGCAGCCTGCAACGGCAGACACTGGCGGAAGTGATTGAACCCCGTTACACCGAGTTGCTCTCCATGGTGAATGACGAGCTGGTGCGGGTGCAGAGCGAATTGAAGGCACAGGGGGTCAAGCATCAGCTGGCCGCCGGTGTGGTCTTGACCGGTGGCGCGGCCCAGATCGAAGGCATTGTGGAGTGCGCAGAGCAGATCTTCCAGAGCCAGGTCCGGGTAGGCGAGCCCATGAATATCCGGGGATTGAGTGACTACGTACAGGCACCGGTGTACTCGACTGCGGTCGGGTTGTTGCAGTACGGCCGCACCAACCAATCCACCGGCAGTAACAAGGAATATGCCGCCAAGGCAAGCGTAGGTGGGCTGGTCAAACGGGTCAGCAACTGGTTGCGTGGCGAGTTCTAAAGATTTTGCTGAGTCAGGCAAATAAAGCGGAGAGACAACATGTTTGAATTTATGGATAGCCACACTGACGAAGCCGTCATCAAGGTGATAGGTGTGGGTGGCGGCGGCGGCAACGCAGTCGAGCACATGGTTCGTCAAAACATCGAGGGTGTCGAGTTCATCACCGTGAACACCGACGCCCAGGCACTGCGCAACTCCAGTGCCAATACCACCTTGCAGATCGGCGGTGGCATCACCAAGGGTCTGGGTGCCGGGGCCAACCCGGAAGTGGGTCGTGACGCCGCCATGGAAGACAGGGAAGCGCTGCGCGAGCTGCTGACCGGTTCCGACATGGTGTTCATCGCTGCCGGCATGGGTGGTGGTACTGGTACAGGTGCTGCCCCGATCGTGGCCGAAGTGGCCCGCGAGATGGGTATCCTGACCGTTGCCGTCGTGACCAAACCGTTCTCCTTCGAAGGGAAGAAGCGGATGGGCTTCGCCGCTCACGGCATCGAAGAGCTCTCCAAGAACGTCGACTCCCTGATCACCATCCCCAACGATAAGTTGCTGAAGGTGCTGGGTCGCGGCATCTCCCTGCTGGACGCCTTCAAGGCGGCCAACGACGTGCTGCTGGGTGCAGTACAGGGCATCGCCGAGCTGATCACCCGCCCGGGCCTCATCAACGTCGACTTCGCGGACGTACGTACCGTGATGCGCGAGATGGGTACCGCCATGATGGGTACCGGCTCCGCCTCCGGTGACGACCGTGCCGAAGAAGCGGCCGAGAAGGCCATCTCCAGCCCGCTGCTGGAAGACGTGGATCTGGCCGGTGCCCGCGGCATCCTGGTCAACATCACTGCTGGCATGGACATGACCATCGAAGAGTTCGAGACCGTGGGTAACGCGGTCAAGGCCTTCGCGTCCGAGAACGCTACCGTGGTGGTGGGTACCGTAATCGACCCGGAAATGCACGACGAACTGCGCGTTACCGTAGTGGCGACCGGTATCGGTGCCGAGCGCAAGCCCGACATCACTCTGGTCAAGAACAACATGGTTCAAGAGCGTCCGGCCCGTCAGCCCCTGATCAGCGAAGCCCTGCAGTCTCGCGTGATGGAAGAGGCCCCGGCCAAGGTGGTGAACGCCGAACCGCAAGCTCGTCGCGAACCGGATTATCTCGATATTCCTGCGTTCCTGCGCAAGCAGGCAGACTAAGCCTCTGATGGCTCTGGTTTGTTTGTTGCTTAAGGATTGTGCTAAGATGGCCCGGCAACGACCATCTGGTCAGGAATTTGAGCTGTTAAAGCGGATACGCCCATGATTAGACAAAGAACCTTGAAAACGAGTGTCCAGGCCACCGGTGTGGGCCTGCATTCGGGCCGGAAAGTCACTATGACGTTCCGTCCGGCGCCTGTTAACACAGGGATCGTTTACTTGCGTACCGATCTGAATCCTGTGGTCGCGCTGCCAGCCAACGCCGATCAGGTGCGTGATACTGTGCTTTGTACCGCTCTGGTGAACGAAGCCGGTGTTCGCGTGTCGACCATTGAACATCTGTCTGCCGCTCTGGCCGGGATGGGGATCGACAACCTCTATGTCGAGGTTGATGCCCCCGAGATCCCGGTAATGGACGGCAGTGCGCATCCGTTCATCTATCTGCTGCAGGAAGTGGGTATTCGTGAACAGAACGCGCCCAAGCAGTTCGTGCGGATCAAGCAGAGCATCCGGGTTGAAGACGGCGACAAGTGGGCGGAATTCCACCCCTATCGCAACGGCTTCAAGATGGATCTCGAGATCGATTTCCAGCATCCGGTGTTTGAAGGCCGCAACCAGCGTTGCGTGCTGGACTTCTCCGGCAGCTCCTTCGTGAAAGAGATCAGCCGTGCCCGTACCTTCGGCTTCATGCGTGATATCGAGTACCTGCGTTCCCAGAACCTGGCACTGGGCGGCAGCCTGGAAAACGCCGTGGTGCTGGATGACTACCGGGTGCTGAACGAAGATGGTCTGCGCTACGAAGACGAGTTCGTGAAGCACAAGATGCTGGATGCCATCGGCGATCTGTACATGTGCAATCGCAGTATCATCGGTGAATTCCGTGCCTACAAGACGGGCCATGCCCTGAACAACAAGCTGCTGCGTGCCCTGCTGGCCCAGCAGGAGGCCTGGGAACTGGTGACCTTCGAGGGTGAGGGCGACAAAGCGCCTATCGCTTACTACGACAACGGTCTGGTTCTGGCCTGATAGCTGTGCAACAGGACGTCGGTCATCTCTCCGCACCGACGTCCTGTCATTTGTTTATTCCATCCTTTAATACCGATTATCTCCCGGTTTTATTGCCCGTGCAGGCCCTTGGCCTCACCTGACCGAGAAGACAGATTTCTATGAGTATTACCCTGATCCTCCACGGTAAGCAGCGCCGCAGGTTGCACTTACCCAAACAACGTCTGGCCTGGGTCGGCGGTATTCTCTTCACTGTATTGGCCTTGGGGGGCGGCTGGCTCTGGCAGAGCTGGCAGCAGAAAATGGAGGCGCTGGAAGTGGCGCTGACCCTGGCGCAGCAGCAAAAATCCACGCAAGGGGCCGATGAAGCCCGCGAACAGCTTGCCATGCTGGCCGCCCAGGTGGGCACCATGCAGGGACAACTGGGTCGCCTCAACGCCCTCGGCGAGCGCCTGACCGAGAAGGCGGACCTCGATCCCGAGGAGTTCAACTTCAAGGAGCTGCCCCCGATGGGCGGCCCTTCCTACGATGCAGACCTGGAAGTCAGCCTGGGTGAACTGCAAGATTCCATGGAACACCTCAGCCGTCAGCTCAGCAGCCGCGAAGAACAGCTGTCGGTACTTGAATCCTTCATCATGAACCACCATATCACCGATGCGGGTTTCATCCCCGGCTCACCAGTCAAGCAGGAGCGTGTCTGGATCTCCTCCGGTTTCGGTGGGCGGGTCGATCCGTTCAACGGTCGCGCCAAGATGCACAAAGGGGTGGATTTCCGCGGCAGGCCCGGCACCCCCATCCTGGCGACAGGCAAGGGGATTGTCAGCTGGGCGGGGCGCCATCCGGAGTTTGGCAACATGGTGGAGATTGACCATGGCAATGGTCTGGTCACCCGCTATGCCCACAATTCCAAGTTACTGGTGGATGTGGGCACCCTGGTCGATGAGGGCCAGAAGATTGCCCTGATGGGGCGAACCGGTCGTGCAACCGGAGTTCATTTGCATTACGAAGTGTTGAAAGATGGTCGTCAGGTCAACCCCGCGCGCTTTCTGAATGCCAGACGGGGTTAGGTTTTTTCTTCAGGTTCCAGTGACGGAACGCTTATATAACCAAAACAGTTGGTACCCATGATTAGCACACTGCTCACCAAGATTATCGGCAGCCGGAACGACAGAACGCTCAAGGCTTTGCGCAAAATTGTAAAACAAATCAATGCGATGGAACCTCAATTCGAGGCACTGTCCGATCAGGAACTGCAGGCGAAGACCGCCGAGTACCGTCAACGTCTGGAGCAGGGCGAAACACTGGAGCAGTTGCTGCCGGAAGCGTTCGCCACCGTCCGTGAAGCCTCCCGCCGTGTGTTCGGCATGCGTCACTTCGACGTCCAGCTGATCGGCGGCATGGTATTGAACTCCAACCGCATCGCCGAAATGAAGACAGGTGAAGGTAAAACCCTGACGGCCACGCTGCCGGCCTACCTGAACGCCCTGACCGGCCGCGGTGTGCACGTCGTGACGGTGAACGACTATCTGGCCAAGCGTGATGCGGAAGCCAACCGCCCGCTGTTCGCCTTCCTCGGCATGACGGTGGACTGCAACGTGCCCGGCATGGATGCATCCCAGAAGCGCGATGCCTACGCTGCCGACATCACCTACGGTACCAACAACGAATTCGGTTTCGACTACCTGCGCGACAACATGGCATTCTCGCCGGAGCAGCGCGTACAGCGTCCGCTCAACTACGCGCTGGTGGATGAGGTGGACTCGGTGCTCATCGATGAAGCCCGCACCCCGCTCATCATCTCCGGTCCGGCGGAAGACAGCTCCGCCATGTACACCCAGATCAACAAGTTGATCCCGCTGCTGGTCAAGCAGGACAAGGAAGACTCCGAGGAGTACACCGGCGACGGTCACTACACGGTGGACGAGAAGAACCGCCAGGCGCTGCTGACCGAAAACGGCCAGATCTTCGTGGAAGAGCTGCTCAAGAAAGAGGGACTGCTGGCCGAGGATGACTCCCTGTTCTCCGCCACCAATATCAGCCTGCTGCATCACGTCAATGCCGGCCTGCGCGCGCACACCCTGTTCGAGCGCAACGTCGACTATATCGTCCAGAAGGACGAGATCGTCATCGTCGACGAGCACACCGGCCGCACCATGCCGGGTCGTCGCTGGTCAGACGGTCTGCACCAGGCGGTCGAGGCGAAGGAAGGGGTCAAGATCCAGAACGAGAACCAGACCCTGGCCTCCATCACCTTCCAGAACTACTTCCGTCTGTACGACAAGCTGGCGGGCATGACCGGTACTGCGGATACCGAAGCCTTTGAATTCCAGCAGATCTATGGCCTGGATACCGTGGTCATCCCGACCAACAAGCCGATGGTGCGCAAGGACATGGGCGATCTCGTCTACCTGACCGCCCAGGAGAAATACGCGGCCATCGTGCAGGACATTCGCGAGTGCGTGAAGCGCGGCCAGCCCGTGCTGGTCGGTACCGTCTCCATCGAGAACTCCGAGCTGCTCTCCGGCATCCTGACCAAGGAAAATATCCCGCACAAGGTACTGAACGCCAAGTTCCATGCCATGGAAGCGGAGATCGTCGCCCAGGCCGGCCAGACCGGCGCTGTCACCATCGCCACCAACATGGCCGGTCGTGGTACCGACATCGTGCTGGGTGGCAACTGGCAGGCGGAGATCGCCCAGCTGGAAAACCCGTCAAGCGAGCAGATTGCCGAGCTGAAAGCGGCCTGGCAGGTGCGTCATGACGAAGTACTGGCGGCCGGTGGTCTGCATATCATCGGTACCGAGCGTCACGAATCCCGCCGTATCGACAACCAGCTGCGCGGCCGTTCCGGTCGTCAGGGTGATCCGGGTTCCTCCCGCTTCTACCTCTCCATGGAAGATACCCTGATGCGGATCTTCGCCTCCGACCGCGTGACCGGCATGATGAAGAAGCTGGGTATGGAAGAGGGCGAGGCCATCGAGCATCCCTGGGTGACCAAGGCCATCGAGAATGCCCAGCGCAAGGTGGAAGGTCGCAACTTCGACATCCGTAAAAACCTGCTCGAGTTCGACGACGTGGCCAACGATCAGCGCAAGGTGGTCTACGAGCAGCGCAACGAACTGCTGGACACCAACGACATCTCCGAGACCATTCACGTCATCCGTGACGACGTCTACGGCGCCATCATCGACGAGTACATCCCGCCCCAGTCCCTGGAAGAAATGTGGGACGTGCCGGGTCTGGAAGCGCGTCTGAAGTCCGATTTCGCCCTGGATCTGCCGCTGCAGCAGTGGCTGGCGGAAGACGACAAGCTGTATGAAGAGAAGCTGCGCGAACGCATCCTGGATGAAGCCACCAAGCTCTATGCCCACAAGGAAGAGCTGGTCGGCAAGGAGGTGCTGCGCAACTTCGAGAAGGCTGTGATGCTGCAAACCCTGGACGGCCTGTGGAAGGAGCACCTGGCGGCCATGGATCACCTGCGTCAGGGCATCCATCTGCGCGGCTACGCCCAGAAGAACCCCAAGCAGGAGTACAAGCGCGAATCCTTCGATCTGTTCACCCAGATGCTGGAGACCCTCAAGCGCGACGTGGTCAGCATCCTGAGCCGGGTACAGGTGCAGGAGCGGGATGTGGAGGCGATGGAAGAGCAGCAGCGCCAGCAGGCCGAAGCCGCTCCCCGTACCTACACCCATGCCACGGCCGAAAACCAGCTGGCTGACGAGGATACGGGTGGGGCCGAGGGCCATACCACCTTCGTGCGCGACGAGCAGAAGATCGGGCGCAACGATCCCTGCCCCTGTGGTTCGGGTAAAAAATACAAGCACTGTCACGGTCAGCTGACCTGACACCCTGCCATGATGAATACACCGCCTCCGGGCGGTGTATTCATTTTCGGACCAAGGAGGGGACGATGAGCAGATTGCCTGCGGGATGGGATGGGGAGGCACATGGGCACTGGCTGCAGGAGAGACGCCAGGAGGCGATCAGTTGTGTGCTGAGCAGACTGAATGCAGAGACGAACAAATCTGTTCCCCTGCAACTGCAGTTTGCCTATTACCTCTTTTTGTCCGGCGATCCCGCCTCGGCGGCACAGGTGCTGACGCTGGCGTACCGGTCCGCGCCCGATAACACTGAGGTGCTGCGCAATCTCTGTGTCTGCCTCTCGCGCTCCGATCAACATGAGCGGGCCGTGACGCACCTGGTCGAACTGGTGCGGCGCGAGCCGGATGATTATCTGGTCCATGACGGGCTTTGCACTTCCCTTGCCAAGCTAGGACGTCATGAAGAAGCGGCACAAGCAGGAACCCGTGCCCTGACTCTCAAGGATGAGGCCGTCTCGCAGCCCGTCGCGGGGTGGGTACTGCCGGCAGAGGGGCCGGATGACTGGCTCGCGGAGCAGGGGGAGAAGCAGGCAGTCATCGCCTTCTCCTTGTGGGGAGCACAGCCCCGCTATTTGCGGGGAGCACTCGACAATGTGCTGGCCGCAGCTTACCTCTATCCTGGCTGGCGGGTGCGCTTCTATGTGGATGGCAGTGTCCCTCAGGGGTTTCTGGCCTGCCTGCAGGTACATGGCGCCGAGATAAAGGTGCAGCCCGATGGCCAATCCCAGCGTCAGCGCCTCTGCTGGCGCTTCCAGGTCGCCAATGATCCCGGCGTGGGGCGCTTTCTTGTGCGCGATGCGGACTCCGTGCTGAATCTGCGGGAGCGGCTGGCCGTCGATGACTGGCTTGCATCGGGGCGCTGGTTCCATATCATGCGTGACTGGTGGAGCCACACCGATCTGGTGCTGGCCGGCATGTGGGGCGGTGTGGCCGGAGTGCTGCCTCCCCTTGCGCCGCTGATGGCGAGCTATCAGCCCAGTACCATGGAAACACCGAACATCGACCAGTGGTTCTTGCGAGACTGTTTATGGCGCTATCTGCGCCAGAGCGCGCGGGTACACGATCGTTGTTTCACTCCGCCCGGTGCGGTGCCCTGGCCGCAGGTTGCGCCGCCGGGCAATGAGCATGTCGGGCAGGATCTCTTCAGGGCCCGGGGGGATCAGCAGGCCATTCGGCTTGCCCCCTGGATCGCCCGTTTGCCGTGTTTACGCTGAGGACAATGATGGAACAGAAGAAACGGATCTGGGTGGCGGTGGGCGTCATCGAGAACGAACGGGGCGATATCTTCATCGCCAAACGCTCAGCCGATCGCCATCAGGGGGATCGCTGGGAGTTTCCCGGTGGCAAGGTGGAGTCGGGGGAGGATCTGCTCACCGCGCTGGACAGGGAATTGTGGGAAGAGATCGGGATCCGGGTGCAGGATTGTGCCCCCTTCATGGAGCTGCACCACGACTACCCCGACAAGCAGGTCTTGCTGGATATCTGGAAGGTGACCCGCTTCCACGGCGAGCCCTTTGGCAAGGAGGGACAGGAGTGCCGCTGGGTACCACTGGCCTCGCTGCACGAATACCACTTCCCGGATGCCAACGGCCCCATCGTCGCGCGGTTGCAGGCCTCGCTTGCCTGAAAGGGAATCGATACCAACGAAAAAGGGCCTGAGGGCCCTTTTTTGATCGTGAAGTGTTTATTGCCAGGGATCGCCCTGTTCCGGATCGGGCAGCAGATCCGGGTTGATCTCGCCCGGGATACGCTTCTGTTCATCCGCCCACTCGCCGAGGTCGATCAGCTGGCAGCGCTTGCTGCAGAAGGGGCGAAACGGGCTCTGCGGACCCCATTCGATCTCGCTCTGACAGGTCGGGCACTTTACCTTGGTCACCATGGGGGGCTCCTCAACAACAGGCGAGCTGGAAGGAGACGTCGCCGATCTGCTGTTCCGTCGTCGGCAGGAAGCGCAGGGCGAAGCGGTTCTTGTGGCCGCTCAGGGTCGGATAGCAGGGCTGGGTGCCCGCCAGACGGATGCGGATCAGTTCAGCCCCTTCGGCGGTATCCTGGAAGAAGCCGTTGGTGGCTACCTGGTCGCTGAAGTTGCCCGACTCGCGCCACAGGCGCAGCAACAGGGAGATGGCGTTCATCAGCAGGGTGATGTCACTCAGCCATTGCTGCATCTGCTGGTGGCGGGTGACGGCCGGGGTCGCCAGCCAGTGGTGCAGTTGCGGCACATCGAAGGCGCACAGACCACCCGGAATGGAGAAGCGCTGACGAATGGAGCCGAGCAGGCGATCCTCTTTCAGACGGGCGCCGGGGCGCGGGGAGTTCAGCAGGTTGCGGGAGAGCTGGGTACTCTCCTGCTGCATCCGCTGGATCTGCTCGAGATCGACGTCAGGTAGACTGGCCCAGTGGCTCAGGCGTTGGCCGAGGCGCTCCAGATCCTTGATGAGATCGGCACGCAGGTCACCACGCTCTAGCAACTCCTGCAAATCGAACAACCCCTTGAAGAAGGCGATATGTGCCCAGGACTGGTCACTCTCCAGATTGTCGCGGATCTGGGAAAACAGGGACTCCAGACGAAGATAGGTCCGGCTTTTTTCATTGAGGGGAAAATCGTAAATCATGCCTAATCCTGGCCAGCCATAAACCGGCCTAGTGTACTCACAGTTGGTGGGCTTGTTGAGAGGCAAATGCCAGATATGTCTGGTGCAGGGCGAAAATTCGCTGCCCGATGGTCTCACTCGTGCCACTCTGGTTGTCCAGGACGTCGTCGGCCATCGCCAGGCGCTCGCTGCGGCTCGCCTGGGACGCCAGTATCGCCTGGGCCTGTTCCCGACTGACGCCATCGCGGCGGCAGGTACGCTCGATTTGTGTCGCTTCGTCCACATCGATCACCAGTACCCGATCGGCGAGGGAAGTGAGCCTGTTTTCCACCAGCAAGGGGACGACCAGCAGGCAATAGGGGGAGCGGGTTGCCGCACACTGGCGCAGCATCTCGCTGCGGATGAGGGGATGGAGCAGGGCATTGAGCCACTCCTTGGCCTGCGAGTCGGTGAAGATCCGCTCTCGCAGCCGGCGGCGATCGAGCTGGCCATCGGGGGCAACGACATCCGGGCCAAAATGGGCGGCGATGGCAGCCAGAGCAGGGGTGCCGGGCTCCACCACCTCGCGGGCGATGATGTCCGCATCCACCACCTCGATGCCCAGCTCGGCAAAGCGGTTGGCAACCGTGGTCTTGCCGCTGCCGATTCCCCCTGTGATTGCGACTACATACATGGGTCAGAGATCCTTTTGCTAGAGCACGACATCAAGATACCAGCGGGTGATGCTATCGCCCCACAGCAGCGTTATCCAGCCCGCGATGGCGAGATAGGGGCCAAAGGGAATGGGTTTGCCCTGGTGGTGATTGCGCAGCAGGATGAGACCGATGCCGATGATGGCGCCTGCCAGCGAGGAAAGCAGCAGCACGATGGGCAAGGCTTGCCAGCCGAGCCAGGCGCCCAGCGCCGCCAGCAGTTTGAAGTCGCCATAGCCCATCCCTTCCTTGCCGGTCAGCAGCTTGAAGGCCCAGTAGAGGCTCCAGAGCACCAGATAGCCCGCCATGGTACCGATCACCGCATCGGCCAGGGGCACGAAACCGCCCGCCAGATTGAACAGCAAGCCACCCCAGAGCAGGGGCAGGGTGAGCTGATCCGGCAAGAGCATCTTGTCCAGGTCGATGAAGGTCAGTGCGACCAATGTCCAGGTGAGCAGCAGAGCGGCAAGGGTGCCCCAGCCAGGGGCAAGCGCGGCTGCTACCGAGACCGACAGCAAGGCGGTGAGCAGCTCGACCAGGGGATAGCGAGCCGAAATGGGGGCGTGGCAGTTGCGGCAGCGCCCCCTGAGCCATAGCCAGCTCAGCAGGGGAATGTTCTCCAGCGCCCCTATGGGGTGGTCGCAGTGGGGGCAGCGGGAGCGGGGCACCATGAGGTTGTATCGTCCGGTTGCAGGAGGAGTTGCTTCACCGTCACCGAAATAGTCGCTGTATTCGGCATGCCAGGCCCGCTCCATCATGATGGGCAGACGATGGATAACGACGTTCAGGAAGCTGCCCACCATCAGGGAGAAAAGGAAAATCAAGGAGAGATAGAGCCAGGGCAAGCCCTGGGCCAGTTCGATCAAAGGCACCATAGATCAATCGCTTGTGTCGGGAACGGGGATGACAGATGGCCGGGGGAAATGCACCGCCCGGCCCTCCGTCGAGGGGGTCAGTGTATCACAGAGCCCAGCTTGAAGATGGGGAGGTACATGGCCACGACCATGCCGCCGACCAGCACCCCGAGCACCACCATGATGATGGGTTCGAGCAGGCTGGTGAGGCCGTCGACCATGTCGTCCACCTCCTGTTCGAAAATGGCGGCGACCTTGGAGAGCATGTCGTCGATGGCGCCGGATTCCTCACCGATCATCACCATCTGGGTCACCATGTCGGGGAAAAGATCCACGGTGCGCATGGCGACGTTGATCTGCATGCCGGCCACCACCTCGTTGCGAATGGCCATGGTCGCAGTGCGATAGACATAGTTGCCCGATGCTCCGGCCGCCGAGACCAGGGCATCCACCAGCGGGATACCGGCGGAGAAGGTGGTGGAGAGGGTGCGGGCAAAACGGGCCATGGCCGCCTTGTGCAGTATGTTGCCCACCACGGGAATGGTGAGGATGAACTTGTCCGTGTTGTCCCTGACCTTCTGGGATTTTCGCCAGGCCCGCACATAGAGGAAGACGGCGAGAGCAGCGCCGCCAAAGATGGCGTACCACCACTCCTGCATAAAGCGGGAGATGGCGATGACGAACCGGGTAAAGGCAGGCAGCTCGGCACCGAAGCTCTTGAAGATATCCTCGAACTGGGGAATGACGAAGAGCAGCAGGATGGAGGTGACGACGATGGCCACCAGAATGACCATGGATGGATAGAACATGGCCTTCTTGATCTTGGATTTGAGGGCTTCGTTCTTCTCGCGGTAGATGGCGATACGGTCGTAGATGGTCTCCAGGGCACCGGATTGCTCCCCGGCCTCGACCAGATCGCAATAGAGGTCGTCGAAGTGGCGGGGATGGCGGCGCAACGCCTCCGAGAGCGGGGTGCCCGTTTCCACATCGGCGGCGATCTGGCCGATGAGCTCGCGCACCGCCGCTTTCTCGTGGCCGCGGGCAATGATCTGAAGACTCTGCACCAGAGGCACGCCGGCGGAGAGCATGGTGGTGATCTGGCGGGAGATGACGGCGATGTCCATCGGCTTGATCTTGGCGCCGCCCTTGGAGAAGAGCCCCTGGCTCTGCTTGCTGACCCTGGTGACGTTGACGCCCTGCTTGCGCAGCTCGGCCTTGACGGTGGTGATGCTGTCGGCTTGCAGCTCGCCGGAGACCTTCTGTCCCTTGCGGTTGACGCCGTGCCAGCGGTAGGAGAAGACTTTTTTCGGTGCGTTGCGTTTTTGAGCTAATGTGGCCATCACTGCATCCTGCAATTGGGCGACGGTGGCCGGATGCTGCTGCCTGTCCGGCTCATCTTGGCTTGAAGAAGGTCATCGGGGTGATTACAGCGGCTTCACCCGGCGAGATGACTCGGGCACTGCGAACTTAGTTGGTGGTGATCCTGTTGATTTCGGCCAGGCTGGTGACTCCCAGGCGGGCTTTTTCAAGGCCGGAGGTGCGCAGGGTGCGCATCCCTTCCTTCTGGGCGATGGCCGCGATTTGCAGCGAGTTGGCGCCCTGCATGATGAGTTTGGCGATGTTGTCGGACATCAGCATGATCTCATAGATGCCGACCCGGCCTCTGTAGCCTCCCGAGCACTCCTTGCATCCCACGGGCTTGAACAGCCGCAACCCGGCGGCCAGTTGCTGCTGGGTGAAGCCCAGCTCCAGCAACTCGGCTTCCGGCACCACTTCCGGCGCCTTGCAGTGATCGCAGAGTTTGCGGGCAAGGCGCTGGGCCATGATGAGGGTGACCGAAGAGGCGATGTTGAAGGCCGGCACCCCCATGTTCATCATCCGGGTGAGCGTTTCTGCCGCCGAGTTGGTGTGCAGGGTGGAGAGCACCAGGTGACCGGTCTGGGCGGCCTTGATGGCGATCTCGGCGGTTTCCAGATCCCGTATCTCCCCCACCATGACGATGTCGGGATCCTGGCGCAGGAAGGAGCGCAGGGCGCTGGCGAAGGTGAGCCCTGCTTTGGGATTGATCTGCACCTGGTTGACGCCGGGCAGGTTTATCTCAACCGGATCTTCGGCGGTGGAGATATTGACCTCGCTGGTGTTGAGAATGTTGAGGCCGGTATAGAGTGAGACCGTCTTGCCAGACCCCGTGGGACCGGTGACCAGGATCATGCCCTGAGGTTTGGAGAGGGCGTGCAGGTATTGCGTCTTCTGCCGGTCGTCAAAGCCGAGCTGATCGATATTGAGTCGGGCGGCCGAGGAGTCCAGCAGCCGGATCACGATCTTTTCGCCCCACATGGTGGGCAGGGTGTTGACCCGCATGTCCATGGATCTGTTGCGCGAGATCTTGAGCTTGATGCGGCCATCCTGGGGCAGGCGCCGTTCGGCAATGTCGAGCCGCGCCATCACCTTGAGGCGAGCCGCGAAGCGGTTGGCCAGGTTGACCGGCGGCGTGGCGACTTCGTGCAGTATGCCGTCTACCCGAAAGCGGATTCGGTACTTGGTCTCGTAGGGTTCGAAATGCAGGTCGGAGGCCCCGCGCTTGATGGCATCCATCATGATCTTGTGGATGTATTTGACGATGGGGGCGTCATCGTCCGCGGTGTTGACGCTCTCGTCGAGGCGGGAACTCTCGTCGGAGACCTCGAGTTCGGAGATCTCGGCCTCGTCGATATGATCCATGCCCAGGGTATCCTGCTCGCTCTCCATCAGCTTGCCGATGGCGGCGGTCAGCTTGCTCTCTTCGACCAGCAGGGCTTCCGTATGCAGGCCGAAGCTGAAGCCAAAATCCTCCAGAGCCGACACATTGGTCGGATCGGACATGGCGATATAGAGAGTATGCCCCTGGGTGTAGATGGGCAGGACATGGTGCTTTTCAATCAGCTTTTGATTGAGGTATTTCTGCGGGATCTCGGCGAGATCAAAGGCCGCCAGATCCAGCAGAGGTACCCCATATTCCAGCTCGCAGAAATCGGCGAGGGCTTTGCTGTCGAGGATGTCGTTTTCAATCAGGAAGGTGACAAAGGGCTTGCGCTGCGCCTTGGCCTGGCTCAGATAGCGCTGTGAGTCCGGCTCACTGAGGAGGGAAGAAGCGGCCAGGCTGGTGGCCAGGCCGCTATTGGGACTTGAGGTCATGCGTTAGCAGATACCGGCCGCTACACAAGAACCCACTGCACCAGATGGGTTGGCAGCCCAATTAACTTTCCCGCTCTGAACTGTTGGGAGCAGAATATATGTTTCACCACTCAGTCCGTTGGTGTTGACGGCTGTTGCCGTAATCCGGTTGTTAGCTGCATCAACTGTGACTGATGCGACATTTCCATTCGCGGCTGAAATATTGGCAGGAACACCATTTGTACCTGCATCACAAGTGGATAAGGTTCCGTTAGCGGCCGCTGTGGTTTGAGCACACACTTCAATAGCTGATTTAAATGAGCCAGTTGAAGCGACAACCTCCGAGAACTTCGCTTTCTTGGTGTAGGTCTGATACGCCGGCAGGGCGATAGCGGCCAGTATGGCGACGATAGCGACCACTATCATCAATTCAATAAGGGTAAAGCCCGACTGTTTGTTCATGACGCTTTTCATGTCAAATATCCTTTTTTCCATGTTTCCTGATAAGCACCGGTGGAATGCTATCCACGCTGGTATCTTATCCGAGCGCTTCGGGTTGGCAACAGAGGCGGGGACCTTGTTCGCCGCTTTTATGTCATTTAGTGAAATGTGTAGAAAAATCAAAGATTAAATGGCTTCCATTGGCACTTGTCATGAGGCGGGAGGGCCCATCTTCACACTCCTTATGTCGTGGGATCCTGCATAAAGAAAAGGCGCCGATGGCGCCTTTTGCAAGTTTCGAGCCCTGTAATATTTTTGGGCACGAGCAACGGATGGGGCTTGCTCAAGCCGCGACAAAGCGCATGGAGAGATCCAGTGCCCGCACATGCTTGGTCAGCGCTCCCACCGAGATGAAGTCGATCCCGGTCGCGGCGTATCCGGCAAGGGTATCGAGGGTGACGTTGCCGGAGACCTCCAGCTTGGCTCTGCCCTGATTGAGGCGAACGGCCTCCTGCATCATGGGGATGTCGAAGTTGTCCAGCATCACGATGTCGGCCCGTGCGGCCAGGGCCTGCTCCAGCTCGGCCAGGGATTCGACCTCGACTTCCACCGGTTTGTCCGGATTGAGACGGCGCGCTTCGCTGATTGCTTCAGCGATGCCGCCGCAGGCGAGAATGTGGTTCTCCTTGATGAGGTAGGCATCAAACAGACCGATGCGGTGGTTTTTGCCGCCGCCGCAGGTGACCGCATACTTCTGGGCGCTGCGAAGGCCTGGCAGGGTCTTGCGGGTATCGAGCAGGCGGCAGTCAGTGCCTTCCAGCTCGGCTACATAACGGGCGGTCAGGGTGGCGACCCCGGAAAGGGTCTGCACGAAGTTCAGCGCATTGCGCTCGCCGGTCAGCAGCACGCGGGCGGGGCCATGGAGGCGGAACAGCTCCTGATTGGGGGCAAGGCGTTCACCATCTTGCACTTTCCACTCGACCTTCACTTCGCCACCGAGCTGGGCAAACACCTCGTCGACCCAGGGCTGGCCGCAGAAGACGCCCGCCTCGCGGGTGATGACTCGCGCGGTCGAGATGCGATCGGCCGGGATCAGCTGGGCCGTGATGTCGGCGCTGGCATCCGGTTGATCCAGCGCGGTGAGGGCATCGCCCAAGTCTTCGAGAAGTGCGGCGCGCACGGCGCGGCGGATGTCCTGTTGTAACATGCCTTATTCCTGCAAGGGTCTGAGAAGCAATTGCCTGTCTTTCTGGCGCAATTCCAGCCTGCCCAGGGCATTCATGCCCACCAGGATCTCCTCCCCGTCGGCAGCCGGATTGATAAAGACGGACAAATCGTACAGGGTCAGCGGACCCATCGCCAGACTTTCGATCCGGCTGGTTTCGACCTGGATCTCTCCGGCCGCCGTGTTGACACGGCTGCGGCCCGTGGCGACGAGGCCGAGCCGGGCGGCCACCTGGCTCGGTATGGTCACCCGGGTTGCTCCTGTGTCCAGCAGCAGTTGCACCGGTTGGTCGTTGATGGCACCCTCCAGACGATAATGGCCGCTGGCATCGGCCCTGAGCAATAGATCGCCGCTGGCGGTCACCGACGGTTGTTCACGACCATGAAAGTAGAAGGTCAGCAGACCCAGCAGCGAGAGCCAGGCGAGCAGCCAGAGACGGCGTGCCATCGGGTGCATAGTGTGTCCCATATCGCGCGAGTGAATGGCTTAGCCTAACATAGCGTTATCCATGAATTCAGAGACTTGTTCCCAGTTTTCCCATCCCGCCAGAGGCACATCGCTTCCATTTGTGAGTCGAGCAGACGATGACACAACCCACAACCCTGTTTTCCATCGATCGAGAAGGGTGGTGCGAGCAGGCCCGCAAGGTGCCTTCCCCCCATCACAATGAGAGGCTCAGCCCGGAGGATGTCTCCTTGCTGGTGATACACGGCATCAGCCTGCCCCCTGGGCAGTTTGGTGGCCCCTTTATCGACGATCTGTTTCTGGGGCGCCTCGATCCCGGTGCTCACCCCTATTTCGCCGGTATTCATCAACTGAGGGTCTCGGCCCACTGCCTGATCCGCCGCGATGGGGAACTGGTTCAGTACGTGCCTTTTGGCGCCAGGGCATGGCATGCGGGAGTTTCGAGCTGGGAGGGGAGGGAGGCGTGCAACGATTTTTCCATCGGGATCGAACTGGAAGGAACCGACGAGCTTCCCTACAGCGACAAGCAATACGAGGTGCTGTCGGACCTCAGCCGGGCGATTGTTCACCGTTATCCCGCCATCACGGCGGACCGTATCGTCGGCCACTGCGACATCGCGCCGGGCCGCAAGACGGATCCGGGTGAGAGTTTCGAATGGCCTCGCTATCGGGAAAAGCTTCACTTTGAGTGAAAAATCTAAAAATTATTTTGTGTTTTTAGAATCAATGGCTTGCCTTGTCTGGCAAGCCATTTTTCATGTTGTTGGCCAAATGTTATCGGTGAGCAAGTTCACAAATATTGGTCAGACCATTTTCTATGAGCTATGTCATGATTCCGCGTTTTCACCCCCAAAGTGGCAACCGAGCTTCTTGATTCAGATCATCTTTTGGGTGGACTTTTTTCAAGCCCTCTGCTAATTTTCGCCCCAACCATAAAATTGGTAATACCAATTTAACAAAGTAGCCTCATGCCCTATATCAAGATAACTCAGCCCAAGCTGGCCGACGCCATTGTCGCCGAGCTGGAAAGCATGATTCTGGAAGGCAGCCTGCAGCCGGGCCAGAAGTTGCCGCCCGAGCGGGAACTCGCCATCCAGTTTCAGGTGTCGCGCCCTTCCTTGCGCGAAGCCATCCAGCGCCTGGAAGCGAGAGGACTCTTGTATCGTCGTCAGGGCGGTGGCACTTACGTACAAAATGCCCTGAGCAAGGGGATCGCCGACCCTCTGTTCGAACTGCTCAGCACTCACCCGGAAGCCCAGTACGACCTGCTGGAGTTTCGTCACGCGCTGGAAGGCATCTGTGCCTACTATGCGGCGCTGCGGGGCACCGAGGCTGATTTCGAACGGATTCGCCTGGCGCAAGCCGCCATCGAAGAAGCCGGTCAGCAAGGGTCGCTGGTGGTCGAATCGGCCGCCGTGACCCAGTTCTATCTGGCCGTGGCCGAGGCCTCCCACAACGTGGTGCTGCTGCACCTGTTGCGGGCCATGGGCCCCATGCTCGAGCAGAACATTTTACGCAATAACGAAATTTTGAATCGCCGTCCGGGAGTGGTCGCCAAGATCCGTCGCCATCGTGCGAGCCTGATCGAGGCTATCCTGTCGGGGGCTCCGGAGCGGGCCAGGGCTGCTTGTCATGAGCACCTGGCCTTTATCGAGGACACCTTGTTGGATATGCAGAGGGAAGACAGCCGGATCCAGCGATCCATGCGTCGGATCCGTCAGCAGGAAAACTAATCCCACAAGGCTTTCTTAATTGTCGAATGCTTGCGCCCTTCGCCGTGCAATGCCGTGCAATCACAACAACATAGGAACCAGCCATGTCTGATATCCTGAAGAACGATGTGGACCCGATAGAAACGCTGGAGTGGCTTGCCTCTCTGGAATCCCTGCTGCGTGAAGAGGGTCCGCAACGCGCTCAGTTCATCCTTGAACAGTTGGCCGAGAAAGCCCGCGCAAGCGGTGTGGACGTGGCTGCCAAGGCAAACCGCGACTACATCAACACCATCCCGTCCAGCGACGAGCCGGCTTACCCGGGCGACCTGGAAATGGAACGCCGCATTCGCGCCATCATCCGCTGGAACGCCATGATGATCGTGCTGCGCGCTTCCAAGAAGGACCTGGACCTGGGTGGTCACATGTCTTCCTTCGCCTCTTCCGCGACCATCTACGAAGTCTGCTACAACCACTTCTTCCGTGCCCGCAACGAGAAGGACGGTGGCGATCTGGTCTACTTCCAGGGTCACATCTCCCCGGGCATCTACGCCCGTGCATTCGCCGAAGGTCGCCTGACCGAAGAGCAGCTGGACAACTTCCGTCAGGAAGTGGATGGCAAGGGTATCCCTTCCTACCCGCACCCGAAACTGATGCCGGAATTCTGGCAGTTCCCGACCGTTTCCATGGGTCTGGGCCCCATCGCCGCCATCTATCAGGCGCGTTTCCTGAAGTACCTGACCGACCGTGGCATCAAGGATTGCTCCGAGCAGACCGTTTACGCCTTCCTGGGTGACGGCGAGATGGACGAGCCGGAAGCCAAGGGTGCCCTGACCGTTGCCGTGCGTGAAAAGCTCGACAACCTGGTGTTCGTGGTCAACTGCAACCTGCAGCGTCTGGATGGTCCGGTTGTCGGCAACGGCAAGGTCATCAACGAGCTGGAAGGTCTGTTCGCCGGCGCTGGCTGGGACGTGACCAAGGTCATCTGGGGTCGCAAGTGGGATGAGCTGCTGAAGAAAGACACTTCCGGCAAGCTGATCCAGCTGATGAACGAGACCGTGGACGGTGACTACCAGACCATGAAGTCCCGTGACGGTGCCTACGTGCGCGAGCACTTCTTCAACCGTTACCCGGAAACCGCTGCGCTGGTCAAAGACATGACCGACGAGGAGATCTTCGCCCTGAACCGCGGTGGTCACGACCCCCGCAAACTGTTCGCCGCCTTCTCCAAGGCTGCACAGACCAAGGGCAAGCCGACCGTGATCCTGGCCAAGACCATCAAGGGCTATGGCATGGGCGAAGCGGCCGAAGGCAAGAACATCGCTCACCAGGTCAAGAAGATGGATCTGGGCTCCGTGCGTCACCTGCGCGATCGTTTCAACCTGCCGGTCACCGACGAGCAGCTGGAAAACCTGCCGTACCTGAAGATCGAAGAGGGTACCGAAGAGCACAAGTACCTGCACGCCCGCCGTGCCGCACTGAAGGGCTATGTACCGACCCGTCTGCGCGAGAGCACCACCAAGCTGGAAATCCCGGCGCTGGATGCCTTCGGTCCGCTGCTGGGTGAACAGGCGCGCGAAATCTCCACCACCATGGCGTTCGTGCGTTCCCTGAACGTGATGCTGAAAGACAAGTCCATCGGCAAGCGCATCGTCCCGATCCTGGCTGACGAAGCCCGTACCTTCGGTATGGAAGGCCTGTTCCGCCAGATCGGTATCTACAGCCCGCACGGTCAGCAGTACACCCCGCAAGACCGCGACATCGTCTCCTACTACAAGGAAGACAAGCAGGGTCAGGTTCTGCAAGACGGTATCAACGAGCTGGGCGCCATGTCCTCCTGGCTGGCTGCTGCGACCTCTTACAGCACCAACGACTGCCCGATGATCCCGTTCTACATCTACTACTCCATGTTCGGCTTCCAGCGGATCGGCGACATGGCGTGGGCAGCCGGTGACCAGCAAGCCCGTGGCTTCCTGCTGGGCGCGACCTCCGGTCGTACCACTCTTAACGGAGAGGGCTTGCAGCACGAAGATGGTCACAGCCACATCCTGGCCAACACTATCCCGAACTGCATCTCCTACGACCCGTCCTACGCCTATGAAGTGGCGGTGATCGTACAGGACGGCCTGCGCCGCATGTACGGTGAGAACCCGGAGAACGTGTTCTACTACATCACTACTCTGAACGAGAACTATGCCATGCCGGCCATGCCGGAAGGCGCCGAGGAAGGCATCCGCAAGGGTATCTACAAGCTGGAAACCGTGGCCGGCACCAAGGCCAAGGTACAGCTGCTGGGTTGTGGTTCCATCTTGGGTCACGTGCGCACTGCCGCCCAGATCCTGGCCAGCGAGTACGGCGTGGGTTCCGACGTGTTCAGCGTCACCTCCTTCAACGAGCTGGCTCGTGACGGTCAGGACGCGGATCGCTGGAACATGCTGCACCCGACCGCCGAAGCGCGTGTGCCCTACATCGCTCAGGTGCTGGGTTCCGAAGCCACCATCGCCGCGACCGACTACATGAAGTCCTTCGCCGATCAGGTGCGTGCCTTCGTTCCGACCGAGAACTACCGTGTACTGGGTACCGACGGTTACGGCCGTTCCGACAGCCGTGCCAACCTGCGTCGTCACTTCGAAGTGAACGAGTTCTACGTGGTGGTTGCTGCCCTGACCGAACTGGCCAAGCGCGGCGAGCTCGACAAGCAGGTTGTGGCCGACGCCATCGCCAAGTACGGCATCGATGCCGACAAGGTGAACCCGCTGTACGCGTAAGAGGAACGAGTGTCGCGCCGGGTAT